>JAYEFI010000030.1:0-5267 GCA_034658615.1 Campylobacterota bacterium | reverse complement strand
GGGGACCTATTGTAGAAAGTCTATTCTCACGCAAAGCATGAGAACAAGACAAAAGCGATAATTTCTAATCAAATATCTTTCCAATGATGCCCTTTTTAGGTGCAGTAATATCTGTCATCTTAACCACAGAACCATCATTTTTATGTCTATATATTTTTGCCGCATCTGGTTTACCTGTACGGTCATATAGTGCCGCTATGTTTTCGTTCAGCAAGTACTGGCTCATGTGTAAACGTATAAGCATAGTGTTAATAAGTGGCGTATAAACTGAACCAGGGTAACGGTATATAAAGGTGCTAGACTTAGCAATAGTATCCATAATGAGTTTTTGGTCTTTATAGACATCTTTTATGCCCAAAAATGCCGCCTTTAGCTTAGTAAACTCAGTATATTCACGGTTTTGGTTTTGACCATAACGTTTGCTATACTCATCAAGATAATAGTTTGCTAACAAATATTTTTCGTCATTCATATGTGCATGTGCCAACATCATGATAGCCGTTGGCATCAGTGGTGAACGCATATGTTCACTTTTAAGTGAGATGTAATATGCATCTGCTTTATCCATGTTGTTATTACTTATGCTTTTTCCTATTTGCTTGTACCAGTAGAGTGCGGGTTTGTTAAACTCATCTATCTTATCTGTAGAGCCTGCACACCCTGCCAATATAAGTGTTGTAAGTAGAAACAATATGTTTTTCTGAAAACGCATCATTGTCCTTTTTTATGAAATTATAATACGTAGATAATATCTCAATGTTTGTAAAAAGTTTATTAGTAAAAGCAAAGTTTTAATAATTTACAAATAATTTTTCTTAAATCCATTGATTTAGCCCTCATTAAATGTATTATCAATTGTTAAATCATTGAAATTTAATCTCAGATTTTTTCTACATTTAAACTTAGACTTCTTTCTAGCTAGGAAGTTATTGAGGAGTTTTTAACTATAATATATAAAAACTTACAACATCTAAAGGAATTTTACATGATATTTCGCATTTTAATTATTTCTTTTTTTACTTTATTCTCTCCTTTGTACCCTAAAGCAACCTTTAATCCAGATGTTACTGTCAATGACCTAATCGAAAAAATACAAGGTAAAGGTGTTACTATCAGCAATGCTACAATTAGTAAAGGCCTAGTTGGGGGTGACTTAAGTCAGGTTGCAACATTTTCAAATGGTTTTGATGCAAACCTAAGTATAGATAAAGGTATTCTTCTTACAACGGGTTCTGCCATTAATGCTTTTAATATGAATACGGATGGAAATACCTCAGTCGCACACGAGACTACTAGCAATAATATTACGTGGGATGATGTAATTCTTGAATTTGATATAAAATTAGATAAAGGCGTTTATCTTCTTGAGGTAGATTATCAATTTGCTTCAGAAGAATACCCAGAATTTGTTGGTAGTCGATATAACGATCTGTTTAGCTTTAATCTCTCAGGTGGAGATTTAAACAAAGCATATAATATCGCTCGTGCAAATGATAAACCAGTGAGTATAACTACTACTAATATTAATAACTACTCCACTGTTAATGTCAATAATATCAACAATGGGAAGCGTGGTGACGATGGGGATACTAACCCTATTAATAAAAACAATACGCATATGTTTATTGATAATGGTGGTAGAAACCCAGTACTGGTAGATGAGAATGTAGGTACATATTTCGAGGGCTGGTATCTAACAGAAACCTATCCGATAGATCCTAATGATGTTAAAATTATTTCAGACTTTGATGGATTCACAACAAAACTATATGCAATTATGGATAACTTAACCCCTCTTAAAACTTACCATTTTAAAATGCACATTGCCGATATGACCGATCCAGGGTGGGATTCAGGTGTATTTATCAGCAAGATACGTGCATATAGTGGTGGAGGCTTTACTATAAGTGATGCCACAGCAACTGAAGGTGATGATTTAAAATTTATAGTAAAATTAGATAGAAATCAAACAACAGATATCACAATTAATTTTTCCACAGAAGATGTCACAGCTACAAAAAATGTTGACTTTCTAGCACCTAATCCCCTATCTGTTGTATTCAAGGCAGGTGAGAGTTCTAAAACAATTCATGTTCCAACAGTTAGCGATAGCGATACTGAGGATAATGAAACGATGAAACTCATAGGTACTGTAGCTGACGAGTCTAACAAATATTTACTAATTGATACAGCTTCTGGTACAGGTACCATACTCGATTATGATGATTCGGGTATTAATTCTAATAGTGTCATTTTTAATGTAGAGAGAACAAATACAAAAGGCACATCTATCAATGCAGCAAGATTCCCTTTGTACACACAAATAAGTGGACGTCCATTCGATTATGATGTAGTAGTATATAATGCAGAGATGACAGAAGAGTTCCCAATAGAAAATGTCGTACTAAAAATAGACTTATATCCAAATGAGGGAAATGAAAGCATCAGTGTAGATACACAATATGTATATTTTGGCTCTTCAAACTCTCGTGCTCGCATAGAGAACATCACTATAGATGGTGCTTACAAGGATGTAAGATTTGCAGTGACTGCTATTTTAAAAAACAATCCGGAGGGTAATGGTACCATTTATAAGCTAGACTGTGAAGATAAAACTGCTGAAATATGTTATACCGATCTATACGATGACGGAAATATATCTAGACATGAAGACCAAACAGACGCCAAAGACAACTTTGCAATTCGTCCTGCAGCACTTTACTACGCGATAGATGATGATAATACTTCAGTACGCTATTTAGAAAATAATTTGACAGGCGAAAATAAAAAATTTATTGCGGGACATGAGTACAGTCTTTATATCAGAGGCTTAAGTTACGGTTCTTCTATCGATTTAATGGACAGCTATAATGGTGAAACTAATGCTACACTTGCATATGATGCGGAATCAGGTACTAACTGTAGTGATGAAAGTAATTCTAGTTTTCTAGCAGACGGTAACACTACAACTTCTTTTAAACACTCAGAAGTAGGAATATACACTCTTGGTCTCATTGATGACTCTTGGACAGAGGTAGATCAAAATGACAATGAGGATTGTGTCGTTGGTAATGCTGCTACGCCAAAAGAGTTCAATACACCTCCAGGGTGTAATATATCTTCAGATGCAACAGCCAATTCGGTCAGTAACCAAACTTTTGCCTATGTACCTGCTAAATTTGATTTAAGTGGTATTAGCCGGAGTATTAGACTTGGTGCAGGTAAGATAGATAATAACGATACCGTCTATATGAATGATTTATATGGTGCTCAAACACCTATGTCTATAGAGATTGCAGGTATTATACAAGCACTAGCAGAAGATGATAACATTACAGTCAACTATACTGAAAGATGTAGGGCAGAAAATTTAAATTTTTCATTTGACCTTTCAGCTTTAGCAACTGATGATATCAATACAACTGTCAACTTCGACAACTTTCTAACAGAAGATGGTAATAGACAACTGGTACAATACAACTTCATTAATATAGACCCAGATGATCCTAAGATAGAAGGTAATGAAAACAATTACACTATCGACACCCCAAATGTTAATAGAACAACCATTACATTGGATGCTAATATAAGTGCCGATAATTTCAGAAGTGCAGACACAAATATTACACTGAACCTCAACATAAACAGAAACAGGCTAGAAGCAATGAACCCAAAACGTATTGTATTTAACAGCATAGATGTAAACTCATCAGAAGATAGCAACAATGTGCACAACAGAGAAATAAATGGTACAAATACTGGTTTAGGTGAAACCACGCTCTTGTATGCAAAAGTACGTGCTTCACAAGAAAAATACACTGCATCAGCAAGTGATTACGCACAAAATACACCTATTCAGATAGAAGTATATTGTACTGACCCCACGAATGGTGGAGAGTGTATCAATCCAGATGGCACATCTAAGCATGGTCTACGCAATGATGATACAAGTTCAGGATGGTGGTTAAGTACATTAGAAGGTACCCTCAATAATGCAACCGATATCAACTTAACTGTTACCAACAAGGAATTTAAGTTAAATGATGAAGATGATGTAGTAAATGCCACTAATATTGTAGTCCGTATACCCAACACAACTGTAACTGCTGATGGTGATATGGGCAACACTAACAACGCGAACAATGGCCTTGTATTTACCGTATGTCCAAATGCTATTCCTGCTTTCACAGATGTCAATACTACAAAAAGTAGCCCATGGGTTCGGTATGGAGCTGACCCACTCTATAGCCTAAATTGTCAAGGAGCATCTGACTGGTCTGGTGTAGGTAATGTAGGTAGTGTTGTCGGTGGTGCTGGTGGTGGTGCTGGTCAGGCACCTGCTGTAGATACCCATACAAACGATAGACTTTCGTGGTAAAAATACCTAAAATGACGTACCAAACCCTACGTCCTGCCGTAGCCATGATAGAACTCATTTTTGCCTTAGTCATTATGGGGATTGTACTCATGTCTGCTCCTATGCTTGTCTCTACAGCTATGAAAAGTGGCTACACTTCAACACAACAAGAGCTCATAGCTGCTACATCTACCCATATGTCTATGGTACTCTCTCGCAAATGGGATGAAAATAATACACTAGGTCTACAAAAATCTCGTGTCCTCAGAACAACCACAGGAGCAGGCTTGGGGCTTGGAAGCTTGCCAGGCACTAGTTTTAGAGCTGGAACACCTACCATAGGACCACACCGAACTTTTATAGACCATGTTAGCACTAACTCTAACGCTTCTGCTATAGTCCCCGATGGAGCGCTTGATAACCTCAATCCATTTGATGATATAGATGATTACCATCGTAATACTGTTAACCTTATAGCAGGAGGAGGTGCGGCTACAGGAACTAACAATGCAAAAAATGACTATATAGATACTAATATTCCTATCACTACTACTGTACAGTACATAGATGCCACTCCAAGCATCGAAGGTAACTACTCCACTGCATCAGCAGGACTAAACTATAATGATCCACTTAACACCATCATAACAGCAGGAACAAGTGATATTAAATCCGTGCAAGTTAGGTTAATCAGAAACAATCCTAAGTCCCCTGAGTTAGATGCCAACATTACTTTAAATGCATTTTCGTGTAATATTGGCTCTTTTAAATTAGACAGTAGGTCTCTATGAATTCAAACATAAAAAACAAATATGCATTTACTATGCTTGAACTTGTCTTTGTTATAGTCATACTTGGTATAGTAGCATCTATAGGGGCACAAGTCATTGCTAAAACCTACGAAGCCTAC
>JAYEFI010000029.1:0-5303 GCA_034658615.1 Campylobacterota bacterium | reverse complement strand
TTTTTTCAAGTTCAGTGACAGTGAACAAAAACATTAAAGGAATTTAAATGTCTAATTCTTATATTTTTACTAGTGAATCAGTCACAGAAGGTCATCCAGATAAAATGGCTGATCAGATCTCAGATGCTATACTAGACTATATCATCGCAGAAGACCCACAAGCAAGAGTTGCTTGTGAAACGTTAGTAAGTAACGGTTTTTGTGTGATAGCAGGCGAACTAAAAACAAAAGCATACGCACCAATGCAAGAGATTGCTAGAGAGGTTATAAAAGAGATTGGGTACACTGATGCACAATTTGGATTTGATTATCGCTCAGCTGGTGTGCTTAATGGCATAGGTGAGCAGAGTCCGGACATTAATCAAGGTGTCGATCAAGCGTCTGGTGAAATAGGGGCAGGGGATCAAGGACTTATGTTTGGCTATGCATGTAAAGAGACACCAGAGCTTATGCCTTTGCCTATTTCCTTGGCACATAAAATTACAGCTAAGCTTGCAGAAGTACGTAAAAATGGTACAGTTCCATTTTTACGTCCAGATGGTAAAGCTCAGGTTTCTGTAAAATATGTAGATGGTAAACCTGTCTCTATTGACACTATTGTAGTCTCAACACAGCACCATGACAATGTAAGTTTAGAGCAAGTGCAAAAAGCAGTACTAGAAGAAGTCATTAAAGCAGCTATTCCTGCAAATTTACTACATGATGATATTATTTATCATATTAACCCAACAGGGCGTTTTGTTATAGGTGGCCCTCAGGGAGATGCAGGACTTACAGGGAGAAAAATCATCGTAGATACCTATGGAGGTGCTTGCCCGCATGGTGGTGGTGCATTCTCTGGGAAAGACCCTACAAAAGTAGACAGATCTGCTGCGTATGCTGCACGTTATGTGGCTAAAAACTTGGTAGCAGCAGGTGCATGTGAAAAAGCAACATTACAAATTGCCTATGCTATTGGTGTGGCTAAACCCGTGTCTATTTATGTTGATACACATGGTACAGCCTCGGTCAATGAAGAGAAGATTATACAGTGTGTTGAGTCACTATTTGATTTAACGCCAAAAGGTATCATGGATGAACTCGATTTACTTAGACCTATCTATAGAAAAACAGCGGCTTATGGACACTTCGGTAGAGAAGACGCTGACTTCACATGGGAACAAACCACTAGAGTAGAAGAGATTAAAAAATACCTGAATATTTAATATAATATTCATTATCAATACCGTTTAAACTCCGCTCTGGTGGGGTTTTTCCCCTATTTTAAATTTTTCAGATAAATACTATATGTATTAAAGATTTATTTAAATATTTGTGCTATAGTTCAAATATATTAACATAAAGGAATAAAAATGGCAGTAATTATTGGCGATACTTGTATTAATTGTGCAGCGTGTATTGACGAATGTCCAGTAGAGGCAATTGTAGATGAGGATGATAATCCAACGGGTGAGGAATACTACTATGTATACCCTGACAAATGTGTTGAGTGTGTAGATCACTTTGATACTCCAGCATGTGCTGAAGCCTGTCCAACTGAAGGTTGTATTACTTGGGATATGCCATTTACAGCAGATCACAAAGATCACTTTGCTGGTGACAACTATATTGATGGTCAAGCATACGTTATGGATGATGCTGACGCAGTTATGCCTACAAGAGATGACATCTCAACAGAAGACAGACAAAACAGAGCAAACGTAGTCGAAGACTAATCGTTTCTCTATCTAAGACTATCTTTTATTAAGAGATAGTCTTTTCTTTCAATTAAACACCTCATTATTTAATAATCTCTTAAACACTTTTTAGATATAATCCCGCCCAAACTAATAGAGGTATGCTCTAAAAGTAAATAATTACTTAGGAATAAATAAGATGGAACAAACATTATCAATCATTAAACCAGATGCAGTAGCTAAAAATGTAGTAGGAAAAATTCTTTCTAGATTCGAAGATGCAGGTCTTAGAATTGCAGCAACTAAAAAAATACAACTGTCCATTGCAGATGCAGAAGCTTTTTATGCTATTCATGCTGAAAGACCTTTCTTTAAAGATCTTGTAGAATTTATGATTTCTGGTCCTGTTGTTGTAACAGTACTTGAAGGTGACAATGCAATGAACAAAAATAGAGATTTAATGGGTGCAACTAACCCTGCAGAAGCAGAAGCCGGCACAATCAGAGCAGATTTTGCAGAGAGTATTGACGCAAATGCAGTACATGGTTCTGATTCTGTTGAAAATGCAACAAATGAAATTAACTTTTTCTTTGCACAAAGAGAGATTAATTAATACAATTTCTAAGAGTTTGTAATGAAAATTGTTTTTGATAAAATCGGTTCTACTCTAAAACCTATTGAACTTCGTTCAGAAGGTATTTTATTAGAGGGAACATTAGGAAAAAGTGGCTATCATCAAGTAACATTAGATGGAACATTAAGTGGAAACCTTGAACTTGGCTGTGACAGATGTGGAAATACATATGACTATAGCGTTGAAAATAAGTTAAGATTAAAGCTGACAGATTTAGTTTCAGAAGATAAAGATGATTTAGATATAATTGAGTTTTTAGATGGCAAAATTGATATTTTGCATATATTACAAAGCGAGATTACTTCGATTCAAAGTGGATATAATTATTGTTCAAATTGTGACAATGATGAAACAGATTTTGAAGTAGAATATTGAGTATACAGCGTTCTGAGGTGTAACCTCAGTAAAATTAAAGGATTGAATTTTTCAATCTTAAGAAGAAAAGGATTATAAAATGGCAGTACCTAAAAGACGTCATAGTAAGACAAGAGCATTAAAAAGAAGAACACACTACAAATTGACATTACCTATGCCTGTAAAAGATGCAGATGGAACATGGAGAATGCCTCACCATATGAATATGACTACTGGTGAATACAAACAAACCAAAGCGTAATTTATGATACGTATCGCAATTGATGCAATGGGTGGGGACTTTGGTCCTGAACCCATTATAGAAGGTGTTATTCAAGCACTTGATGAAAAACAATTTTTACCTATACTTGTAGGTGTAAAAGAAGAAATCTTAGAATTCCTCCCACAATATTATATAAATAAAGTTCAGTTTGAAGAAGCTTCCGATGTTATTGCTATGAGTGATGCTGCTACAGATGCATTGAAACGTAAAGACTCTTCTATTTTTAAAGCAGTTGAATTGGTACGTGAAGGGAAAGCAGATGCAGTAGTCTCTGCGGGACACTCAGGTGCAACAATGACTGCTGCAACATTGAGAATGGGAAGAATACCGGGCATTAAAAAACCTGCACTTGCGACACTGATGCCTAGTATTATAAAAGATAAAACATTGGTACTTGATGTAGGTTCAGTAACCGACTGTAAGCCAGAGAATCTTTTTCAATTTGGTGCAATGGGTGAAGCCTATGCAGCTAAAATACTAAAAATTAAAAATCCTAAAGTTGGACTTCTTGCTAATGGTAGTGAGGATTCTAAGGGAAATGAACTTACAAAAGCTACCTTTCCTTTACTTAAAGCTCTTGATGGTTTTATTGGTAATGTTGAAGGTAAAGATATTTTTAATGGTAAGGTAAATGTCGTTGTCTGTGATGGTTTTACTGGTAATATTTTACTCAAAACTGCCGAAGGTGCAGTCTCTACAATTTTTGATTTGATGAAGCAGTATATTCGTAAGTCACTCCCCGCAAAAGTGGGTGCTTTGATGATGAAAAAGAAAGTCTTTGGAAGCATGAAAAAGCAAGTGGATAAAGATGAGTATGGTGGAGCACCACTACTTGGACTTAAAGGTTGTGCTATTATTTCTCATGGTGCATCAAGTGCCAAGGCGATTAAAAATGCAGTATTTCAAGCAATCTCTTATGTTGAGTCAGATGTCAATACAACGATTGAAACACTTTTAGAAGAAACGAACCAGAACGCATAACAATTAGAAAAGGAACAGCAGAAGGTTTGTTCTTTTTTTCTCCTCTATTTTTAGAACTCTCCTCTACTATTTATGGTAAAATATGTGTAATAATGAGTTAAGGATAACTATGTCACAAATTTATGCTTCATTTAGATCTATAGGTGCGTATGTGCCAGAAAAGATTTTAAGCAATGCTGATCTTGAAAAGATGGTAGATACAACAGATGAGTGGATAGTAAAGCGTACAGGGATAAGTGAGCGTCACATTGCAGCTGCAGATGAATATACTTCAGATATGGCAGCTAAAGCTTGTGAAGTAGCTATTGAACGCTCAGGCGTTGCAAAAGATGAGATAGACCTTGTGTTGTGTGCAACAGTGACACCTGATTATTTTAATATGCCATCAACAGCATGTATTATTTCCGATAAGTTAGGCATTAAAGATGTTCAAGCTTTTGACATCTCTGCTGCTTGTAGTGGTTTTGTCTATCTGCTCTCTGTGGCAAAGGCTTTTGTTGAGTCAGGCATGAAGAAAAATGTGCTTATTGTCGGTGCAGAAAAGTTCTCTTCTATTGTTGACTATACGGACAGAAGTACTTGTATTTTATTTGGTGATGGTGCAGGTGCAGCCATGATAAGTGCTACAACAAACAAAGAAGAGGGTTTTGTAGATTTACATGCTAGTGCAGATGGCTCTTATGCAGACTTCTTAGTAACGCCTGCACCTGGATGCATAAACCCGGTGAGTCAAAGAGTGATTGATGAAGGTTTACAGTATGTACAGATGAAAGGGAATGAAACCTTTAAATTGGCAGTAAAAACATTGACAAAAGATGTAAAAGAGATATTGGCTAAAAATGAGATAAATTCAGATGATATCCCTCATTTTATTCCCCATCAAGCCAATTATCGCATTATCAAGGCAGTGGGTGATGCATTAAAAATGAAAGAAGAGCAAGTAGTACTGACTGTAGGTAAATATGGTAATACTTCTGCTGCTTCTATCCCTATGGCGATTAATGATATTTGGGAGTCTGGTAGACTTCAAAATGGCGAGTTGATGTTGCTTGATACTTTTGGTGGTGGACTGACTTGGGCTTCTGCATTGCTTCCTTTTGCAGGAAAAAGCAAGTAGGCACTATTGAAAATCGCTTTTATAGGTGACATTGTAGGTAAACCTGGTCGTTTGATGCTCAAGCGACACCTTAAAAGACTTCAGCAAGAACATTTCATAGACTTTACCATAGCAAACTATGAAAATGCCTCTCATGGGTTTGGTCTTACTGAAAAAAACTGTAATGAATTATTGGGTTATGGTGTTGACATGATGACAGGTGGAAACCACTCTTTTGATAAAAAAGAAATATTAAATATGTATGATACTTATCCGCTT
>JAYEFI010000028.1:0-5325 GCA_034658615.1 Campylobacterota bacterium | reverse complement strand
TAATAACTCATCTGCATACTATCTACATCACCCCAAGACATACTCTTTTTAGTACTACTTCTATGTGCCAATATATGGTCTATATATCTTGCAAAGACATCTGTTTCTATGTTTAGGTTTGTGCCAATCGTATAGTTTTTCATAAGTGTATTTTCTATGGTATGGGGGATGATGGTGAGTCTAAAACTGTTATTTGAGACATCATTTACAGTGAGTGAAATACCATCTATAGTTATAGAACCTTTGGGGATAATATGGGCAATATATTTTTCATCTACGCTGATGACAAAATCAGTAGCATTTTCTCTAGGCGTAATGGAAGTTACCGTACCCACACAATCTACATGCCCTTGTACAATATGCCCTTCAAATCTATCACCCATCATCATAGCTGGCTCCATATGTACTTCACCTGAGATTTTAGACTCGTCTATAATGGAACGTGTCTCATCTGCAAGTTCTAAATCAAAACCATCACTATGTACTTTAATGACAGTAAGACACACACCATTGATGGCTATGGAATCACCAAGTTTTGCAGGGTGTATAGACTTAATAGTAAGAATGTTATTTTGATAGCTTTTGACTGTTGCAATTTCGCGTATTAAACCTGTGAACATAGTAATCCCTTAGATTGAGTATATAGTAAATAGTGAATAGTGAATAGTGCAGGTATCATGAAGTACAGCCCCTTATAGAATTTGGATATAATTCGATTATTATAACACAGTGTGAGTGAATAGTGAATAGTGAATAGTGAATAGTATTGGTATGTAGTATTTTATACTACTTTAATTTTGAAATAAAAATCTACCACTATTCACTATTCACTATTAGTTATTCACTCCAAAACAAGGTTTTGGAAATGAATTACGATGTCATAGTCATAGGTGGTGGTCATGCAGGAATAGAAGCTTCTTTGGCTTCTGCTCGTATGGGTGTAAAAACTCTGATGATTACCATACTAGCAGAGCAGATAGGAGCATCTTCGTGCAACCCTGCCATAGGTGGACTTGCAAAAGGTCACTTGGTACGTGAGGTAGATGCACTTGGTGGAGAGATGGGACTATGTACAGATAAAACAGGCATACAGTTTCGTACCCTCAATGCTTCTAAAGGTCCTGCCGTTCGAGGTACAAGAGCACAGATAGACATGGATGCCTACCGTATCTATATGCGTAACGTAGTACTTCATACTGAAAACCTAGATGTGAAGCAAGAGATTGCAGATGGTCTAGTCATTGAAGACGGCGAAGTAAAAGGTGTCACCACACAACTTGGCAACACCTATGTGGCTTCTAAAGTTATCATCACAGCAGGTACATTTTTAAATGGGCTCATACATATAGGAGACAAAAAACAAGTAGCTGGTCGTCAAGGTGAGTTTGCTTCTGTAGAACTCGCAGAATATATGAAAAGTCTAGGCATAGAGATAGGTAGACTAAAAACAGGTACGTGTGCAAGGATAGACGCAAAATCTGTAGATACTTCCGTGATGGAGATTCAGCCTGGAGACACCCCTCCCCCTCCTTTTTCATTTAGAACAGACAAAAAGAACTTTAACCCCACACAACTGCCTTGTTATGTGACTTATACCAATGAAGAGACACACAAAATCATCGAGTCAAACTTCTATAGAGCACCTATGTTTTCAGGACAAATCGAGGGGACAGGTCCTAGATATTGCCCAAGTATAGAAGACAAAATTAGCCGCTTTCGTGACAGACCTAGACACCAGATATTTGTAGAACCTCAGACAATGGATGAGACCGAGTACTACATCAACGGCATGAGTACTTCACTTCCCATAGACGTACAACTTGAAATGGTACAGTCCGTTGCAGGCATGGAAAATGCTAAAATAGTCCGTTATGGCTATGCTATAGAGTATGACTACGTACAACCTACAGAACTCAAACATACACTAGAGACCAAAAAAATAAAAGGTCTCTATACAGCGGGACAAGTCAATGGTACTACAGGCTATGAGGAAGCAGCAGCACAAGGTTTAATGGCTGGTATAAATGCCGCACTTCATGTACAAGGAAAAGAACCATTTATACTTAGACGAGATGAAGCATATATAGGGGTACTTATAGATGACTTGGTCACCAAAGGAACAAAAGAGCCTTACCGTATGTTTACAAGCCGTGCGGAGTATAGATTACTCCTAAGAGAAGACAATGCAGACATAAGACTCTCACATTATGGAAGACATTTAGGACTTTTAGATGATAATTATATGGAAAAATTTGAAGTAAAAAAAACGGCGTTAGATGAAGCACTGGCATTTTTATCGCAAAATTATGTTACACCTACCAAAGAGTTTTTAGCAAAACTAGAAGCAATAGAAGCTGTGAAAATCAATGAAAAGACACGATGGATGGATGTCATAGGACGTGGTGACTTTGACCGTAACAAGCTCACTACCCTACTTCCAGATTTTGATAAATATACTGATGAAGTCATGGAACAGATACTCGTTGAGTCAAAATATAGCCGTTACATAGAAAAGCAGCAACAACAAATATTACTTATGGATGACATGCTAAAAATTAAAATTCCTGTGGGGTTTGTTTATAACAATATTTCTGGTCTAAGTAATGAAATTATTGAAAAATTAGAAATAGCCACACCACCAACACTCTTTTCAGCATCGCAAATATCGGGTGTAACACCTGCTGCATTGGAAATCATACATGTACATATAAAAATGAGACAAAAAAACAAAAAAAGTAGTTAATTTTGATGCGAATATAGTAGAAAATAACCTGACGTTAAAACACTTTATTATAAACATTAACTTATAACTATTATAAACTAAGAGTATTATACTCCTAGTTTACCTATGGTAACAATATCACAAAACTTTCCCCTTAACGTAGAATATCAAACCGATTTAATATTATCTTCAATATAATAACATATTATAATTCTAAAATTAGGAGATATGTGATATGGAAACAAAACGTAGAGACTTTATGGGTCTAGGTTTGGGACTCTTTACTGCGGCAGGTAGTGTAGGTGCACTTTATGCAATGAAAAGAACATGGGACCCATTACCTTCGGTAAAGGCAGCAGGGTTTACAACGGTTGATTTATCTGTGGCAAAGCCAAATGAGTTAATAGTTGAAAAATGGAGAGGTAAACCTATCTTTATTCTTAAAAAAACAGCTGAGATGGCTGCACATGATAGAGATGTTGTTGTAGGAGCAGATAGATTTCATATGTCAATAGGACTTTGTACACATTTAGGATGTATACCTGCTTACAAAAAAGATACAAAAACATTCTTCTGTGCTTGTCATGGTGGTGTATTTGATGCATCTGGTGTCAACGAGCCTGGTCTTCCACCACCAAGCCCACTTGAGATTCCACCATTTAAGATAGACGGTACAAATTTAGTTTTAGGTGAATCAGGACCTGAATATAAAAAAATGCTAGACGCTGGTCTAACGGTTTAAGGGGAGATATAAATGGCACATTTTGATGAAAACGCTAAACCTTTTACTAACAAATGGTTAGATGAGCGTATAGGGCTTAACACACTTAAAAGAGTACTCAATACTGAGTATTGGATTCCAAAAGATATTAACTTCTTATGGGCAATGGGTATGATACTAGCAGCTACATTTGGTATATTACTAATCTCAGGTATCTTCTTACTTATGTACTACAAACCAGATACAAACTTAGCATTTGACTCGGTAAACTACACCATTATGCAAGAAGTTGGTTATGGTTGGTTATGGAGACATATTCACGGTATTGGTGCATCTATTGTATTTTTAATTATTTATATCCACATGTTTACAGGTATCTACTACGGTTCGTACAAAAAAGGTAGAGAACTTATCTGGCTATCTGGTATGGGTCTGTTTGTAGCATTTTCAGCAGAAGCATTTTCAGGATACATGTTACCATGGGGTCAAATGTCTTACTGGGCAGGTATGGTTATTACCAACCTTTTCTCTGGTGGTTCACTAGAAGCCTATGGTTTAGTTGAGTGGATACGTGGAGACTACGTTCCAGGTGATGCTTACTTAACCCGTTTCTTTATGTTGCATGTATTACTTATTCCTTTAGTCATTATTGGTCTTATTGTACTACACTTTGGTACACTTAGATTGCCACACGTAAACAACCAAGAAGGTGCAGATATAGACTTTGAAGAAGCAGCAGCACTTTACAAAGCAGGTAAGAAAAAAGAGTCTAAGGTTATTCCTTTCTCACCAGTATTTTTAAGTAAAGATATTTTTGTAATGGGAGTCTATTTTACACTCTTCTTTTACCTAGTGTTTTATCACTTTAACTTTGCAATGGATCCAGTAAACTTTGACCCAGCAGATGGACTTAAAACACCTGCACACATTTACCCTGAGTGGTATTTCTTGTGGTCTTATGAAATTTTACGTCCATTTGGTAAAGATGCTGGACTTATAGCCTTTGCTATTGCACAAGTGGCATTTGTATTCTTACCGTTTATAGACAGAAGTCCAAACGTAGCTCCAGCACACAAAAGAGGTTTATTTAAATATTGGTTCTGGACACTACTTGTCATAATGATTGCACTGACTGCATTAGGAAAATTACCACCAACAGATCCATTATTTGCCTTCCTTGGTCTCATATTTGCATGGGCATTTTTACTCATGGGACCGATACTCTTCGTCATCACGATGTTTGAGAAAAAAATAGAAAAAGGAGCATAACATGAGAGAATTAAAAATATTTGCAATCGTTGCGTTCTTTTCATTATTGACATACTATTTGGTTGAGCCTTATGCTCACCACCAAATGCACATGAAAGTAGACAAAGAAGGTAATGAAATTGTCATTGAAAGCCATGGTTTTACCTATGATGGTACAGATGACATCAAAGAAGCAGAGCGTAAAGGTGACGAGGCTCTTGTGGCTAAGAAAAAAGCTTTCTGGTCTGATGTTGTAGCCGTATCTGAAATGACAGGAAATGCCACTGCAGGTGAAGCTGTATTTGCTAACTGTGTAGGTTGTCACAATGGTATGAATATGAACATGGGTGGCGTTATACCACCAAACCTTGATCATGCAGGTGCTATCTATGATAAAAATTATCTTATCGCACTGATTAAAGACCCTGCGATGGCATCTAATGTTGACCATAAATATGCAGATACATCTACACACCCAATGGGTTCTATCAAGTACACAGTGTCTGACAACCAACAGATTGCAGATGTTGTAGCCTATATGTTAGAACACAAAGCAGGTGAAGTTACGCCAGAAGAGGCATTTACAGAAGCCTGTGTAAGATGTCATGCTGTACGTTATACCCAAACAACACAA
>JAYEFI010000027.1:0-5415 GCA_034658615.1 Campylobacterota bacterium | reverse complement strand
TATATTGCAACTTAGTCGCATTTAATAATAGTTCAGTTATAATTTCAGCATGAAAATAGAAGAGTTAATCAAAAATAAAAATATTAAGCTTACGACTGCAAGAGTAAAGCTACTTGAGATATTGCAAAAGTCCGATAAACCTTTATGCTATGAAGAGATTAAAAAAGACATCTCCATGGATAAGGCGACCTTCTATAGAAATATCTCCAAATTTGAAGAAGAGGGCATACTAAATGCCTTTGAATCAAATGATAAAAAAAGATACTTCGAGGTAAAACAAAATGCACATGCTCACTTTGTATGTGTGGTGTGTAATAGTGTAGAGTGTATTAAAAACATTGAGATAATTTTGCCAAACTATGAGATAAATAATGTCATCATCAATGGCAAATGCTCAGCTTGTGCAGCATCAGTTTAATCTACGCAATAGAATGACACAATAGAATAATATGAAAGGAGACAATCACCGTGACACTAAAACAATCTATTAACGTACTGCTGATTGCTCTTTTTGTATGGGGCTTCCAAAGTTCGACTATACACTTTCAACATCATGAGATTGAAGAGGTAGTAGAGTGTAGTACTTGTCATACCCTTGAAAAGCTAAACTTAGCACATCACAATACTGCAGTAATCATGGTGAGTGAAAACCTTGCGATAAAAGCTAGACAACACGTAGAGAAGGTTGTGATTAAGTCTAGATTTGATGATAGAGGTAAAGTACAATATAGCTTAGTAGATATAGTGGGAAATAGACAATACCCAGTAGCAACTATACCTTTAGGATATTTGTCTACTGCACCTCCATGCATTACAGGATAAGCAAACAAAAACGCAATACAAATTACAAAAACGATAAAAGGAATAACAATGAAAAAAATATGGATAGCAAGTGCAGTGTTAGCTGCTACAATGATGACAGGATGTGGCGGAAACTCAAACGATGATAAAAAAACAGCGATTGATTTACCTAATGGTAAAACACTAATCTTTTTTGATAACGCAAGCTCGGCACAATACCAATACAATACAGATACTGAAACTTCTTCAAGCATGAATGTAACTGGGGAGAACTATGATATGACAGGTAAAAATGGTCAGTTAGTCATGTGGAACCATGAAACACCTGCTGGTGTAGATCAAAAAATTGTCATGATAGATGAATATTTTGATATTACCAATGGTAGTTTTACTTATGAAAATATGCATTACCTTGGACACTTTCATGAAGAAAACAGTGTATCTGTATTTGCAGCACACAGTGCAGATGAGTTTAATCCAGCAGTGTCTAGTGCTAAGAAAAAAGGTACATTGGCATCATTTAACGCATATTTAACAGAACAAAATGAAGAGAAAGAAGAGATATCAGAAGCATTGACAAAAGCTTCAGGTGGTACAGAAACACTTTGTAATTTCTTTATTCTTGGTCATCATGAGGAGCATGCAGAAGAAGGACATGCAGAAGAAGAACATGATGAAGAACCTGTACCACATATAGTTATGACAAACAGTGGTAAGATTTATGTTTTAGCAGATGGAGAAGATGGGTTAGAATCAACTCAAGCACCATTTGGTCTAGATGGTGTTACTTCTTGTAGCCAGAATCAAAGTGGTATCGTGAAAAACGATGACTATGGTGTCCTTGTGTTTTCTGCACAGAGTCAAAAAATCTATTTAGTTGATTCTCATGGAGAAGACTTCCATGTACATAGTACTTGGGATGCAGATAGATTTTTACCAGCAGGGTTTACACCAACAACCTTTACAGGTATAGGTGAGAGTGACGAAGACCATGACCACTAAATCTTATTTATCTGTGAGTGCTTGCTTGCTACTTGTAAGTACCAGCTTACTCGCAGAACAGGTGGAGCTTGGAGAGATTAACGTGGATGCACATAGCATCCACCTACAAGCAGATGAAGTCTCTTACAACACCTCTTATGATACAGGCACATTAGCCAACCACTCTTCAGGCGAAACGCTTGGTGATTACCTTTCTGACCAACTAGGCGTAGATAGTGCAAGCTATGGACCTGCTGTGGGTAGACCCACTGTACGTGGGATGGAAGGGTATCGTGTAGGTATCGCGCAAGGAGGGATCACACTTAACGATCTTTCTGCTATGAGTCAAGACCATGCAGTTGGACTGAATGCAAGAATGGTAGAACGTATAGAGATGGTCAAAGGGCCGGCATCTTTACTTTATGGCTCTTATAGTGGAGGTGTGATACGTACACTTGGAGAAGAACATGAAGCAAAATTGCCCAAAAAAGGTCTATCTTTAGACTCATCTATATCTATAAACTCCGATACAGGCTTTGGAACGACAAGCATCAAAAGTGCCTATGCTCTGGATGATTATTCACTCAATGTAAATTACTACCGTAATGAAGCAGATAGTTTCCAAAGTGACGGAGAGGTAGTACCTCACTCAGATACATTTAGTGAACAGTTCCATGGGGTATTAGGCTGGAAGATATCGCCAACACATACAGTCAAATTTTATGCAGATACTATGGATAAAGAGTATGGTGTACCCAATAGAACAACTGAACGTACAGATATCATCATGGAACAACAGCGTTATGGTGTTGTTTTACATAGTGAGTCTATGGGTGAACTAAAAAATGTAATCACTGAGTATCAATATAGTGACTATACTCACTTTGAACGTGAAGGTGGAAGATATGATGGTCTTTTTGATCAGAAACAGCAAAGCTTAAGTAGTGAGTTTGACTTCAAGCTTGCAGAAAGCACAGATGCACATTTTCGTCTTGAATGGGTTGGTAACGAACTCAAGGTATGTCATGAACATGGCAGATGTCAAGAGTTTGAAGATGCATTAAGAACCAGTGCAGAAGATGGACTCTCTTTACTTAATTATTATAATGACAGAGGCATTGCTTATTCTCATGGTCATCCTATGCCAGATACTAAAGAGCAAAAGTTTCTCATGGCACTCAATGTTAAACATTATTTAGGTGAAACTGATGAGTTAAGTTTAGCGACAAACATCGTAGCTAGAAAACTCTCAGCAAACCCAAGCAATATGCAAGAGACTTGGCTTATGCATTCTCATGTAGATAATGACTACTATGAAGACAATACTGATGTTGCATTGAGTCTTTCTTTAGGCTGGTGGCATACTTGGAGTGAAGCGTTTGAAACTCAGCTTTCTTTGGCTTATATGCAACGTCTCCCCTCTTCACAAGAGCTATTTTGGAATGGTTTCCATCATGCAACAGAGAGTTATATCTATGGTAACAGAGACCTAGATAAAGAGACCTCAGTAAACTTGGATTTAGATGCAATCTATAAACATACAGATGATTTTTCATCGAGAGTTAGTCTTTATTATTATGACTTTGAAAACTATATCTATCAATCACCTATGGTAAATGGAACTGGTGACGTGATACTTGACCCATTTCATATTAGTCCAGTGTGGCAAATTTTGGGTGTAGGTGCTAAGGTCTACGGTCTTGGTATAGAAGAGAAATATAAAAAGAGATTAGGTCTTCATAATCTGACTTTCTCTGCACAGTTTAACGTGATGAAAGGTGAACTTGACAGTGGTGGCTACATTCCAAGAATGTCTCCATACAATGCAACCTTTTGCCTAGAACATGACCATATGGATTTACATAGTGAAATCACTTATAAATGGGTAGATAAAAGCCGTAATGTCGCACAGAATGAAACGTCTACTGATGGATATACTATGTTAAACTTTTCGAGTAAATATCACTATGATTTTACAAGTGGTTCTCTTGAATTTTGGTTCAAAGCCAACAACTTGACAGATGATGTGGCTAGAAATCATATCTCATTTCTCAAAGAGACTGCACCTTTGCCAGGTAGATCAGTCATTGTTGGGATTGACTACAAATTTTAATGCTAAGGTGGATTAATTCACCTTGGTACTTCTTTTCTCCTCTTCTTTTTAGATACAATACATAAAAATAAAACTATGGGAAATATCATGAATAATGCAGACAAACTCAAAAACCTTTTGGAACTAGAAATCATCCCCGATCTTGAAGCTGCTATAGATGAGCTTTTTTCAGCTATAGACAAAAGCAAAAATGCCTCTAACGCACAAAAAGAAGATCTCGAAGAGATGCGTGAAATGCGTACAGAGTGTTTTGCTATTATTGAAGAACTTGGACGTGATGAACTCGAAGGTGATGAAATTGAAGAACTCTTAAATGAACTGGTAGAGATGAAGACAGAAGAGTAGTATAAACCATTATCATAATATTTGATAGTATATAATCATTTAATATCGATAGTATAAGCTTTTTTTACTAAGATATAGTGTTTAGATTTCTTATAGCTATAGTTGTATCATAGTTAGGTAAGAATAAACTTATCAAATAATAAAAGGAAAAACGATGTTTAACATAACAAAATACATTAAACTGAGTATGTTATTTATACTCATGTCTGTAACAGCATTACATGCAGCACCACTCATGTCTTTAGCGGAGCCAGAAATACTGCCCTCACCATTAAAATCAGTAGAAGGTAATGGAGAAGGTAATATAACTTTTCTCATGAGCGAAAGAAACGATGAAGATGTGCTTGGTAGCAATAGATTTAAGGTTACAGTGACTTTAGGAAAATTAGAACTTAAAAATGCAGATATCTCTGGTGTTAAAGTTTTAGATGCAAGAAATTCTAATGCTGATGTAACACATGAGTTTGATGTACGCTATTTAAATGATCCTGATTATGTTGTTCGTATTCAGCAAAAAAGTACTGAGACATTACCTGGAGATATGAGATATCTTGTCGTTGTACCAGTGAGCGTAAGAATCAATACCCTAATTAGCAGTCCTGGTAATGGTTTTGCAATCAATATGAGTTCAGAAGGTGATGCCATTGCTGATGGTACTTCGAGTGCTTATACCTATACAACGATTTGTGGAAATGGTATGGTTGAGTCAGCAAATGAAGCATGTGATGATGGAAATACCATATCAGGTGATGGATGTTCAAATACATGTACCATAGAGCAAGGATATGTGTGTACAGCACCAACATGTGATGACACAGAAGGACCAAGTATTTTAAACCCAGTATGTGGAGATGGATATGTAGTCTCAGCAACTGAAGCGTGTGATGATGGAAATACCATATCAGGTGATGGATGTTCAAATACATGTACCATAGAGCAAGGATATGTATGTACAGCACCAACATGTGATGACACAGAAGGACCAAGTGTCTTCACTATTCAAAATACTTGTGGAGATGGAAGTGTTTCATTTGCAAACAATGAGACTTGTGATGATGGAAATACTATATCAGGTGATGGATGTTCAAATACATGTACCATAGAGCAAGGATATGTATGTACAGCACCAACATGTGATGACACAGAAGGACCAAGTGTCTTTAACTCAGTATGTG
>JAYEFI010000026.1:0-5431 GCA_034658615.1 Campylobacterota bacterium | reverse complement strand
TCTGAAATAAGCTCAACCATACCATCTGCACGTTGGCGTATTCGTTTTATGAAAAGTCCTGTAGTTGTGGAAGCGATAAAGATACCATCTTTGTTGATATTGGTTTGTTCTCTGTCAACAAATACAATGCTCCCGTCTTGTAGCGTAGGTTCCATTGACTCTCCATCGACATGTATTGCTTCAAGTTCAGTATTACCCAACCCTACCATATTGTGCATAATTTTTTCATCGACACTTATCATCTCTGATTCTTCTTCATTGAAGCCATACGCACCACCACCTGCACTTGCACGAATATCTGAAAAATAACGCACCTGAAAAAACTTATCTGTCTCTGCTTTGAGCATATCTACTGCTTGATCAAAGAAAAGCCAATTAACCGATATTTTTTTAAGTGCACAAAATTCTAATATCTCTTCATAAGGAATTGAGTTTCTTTTTTTCATAGTAGCAAATGTCGAAGAAGGGATGCTCAATGCATCTGCCACATCTTTGTCAAAAACTTTTTTACCTAAAATATTCTCTGACAATACAATTTTCAACCGTTCTATAATATCACTTAAAATTAACATATTCGCTCCTTTTTTACAAAATATATCTCTATTATATAAGTTTAGACTTAAAAATATGTCAATTTGAGCTTTTTTTACTTATATTTCTATTAATAATATACAATATGACATATTAATTAAAAGGAAATACCATGATTTACTCTCTAGACAAAGAACTTTTAAGCTACGCAATGAAGATGGGATGTAAAACAGCAGGTGAGTTTGCATTGTTTTTAAAAGCAAGAGAGTCTATTCTCTCTTTATAGGGTATGTATTTAAAAATATCTACTTTACCCAAACAGTAAAACACTTACCTCATCACCAATTTCTGAGGAAGTATCATCTTCTGAAGTGACAAGCAGTGCTACATCTCCAAGCATATTGGTTAAAATGGCAGAAGAGCCTACTTTTTTACCTTTAAAGTCCACGTAGTATTCACCATTAACAAGTGAAGTATTGCATGCGGTAAACTCTGCTTTTTTGGCACGTTTAATAAACGGTTCGTTAAGTTTGGCTTTAACTATACGCAATGCACACTTTCCTTGTTGTAGCTTTGCTATAAGAGGGACAAGGTAAAGTAATGCTGTAACTGTAGAAGAGTATGCAAACCCTGGAAGACCTATAATGAATTTATCATTTTTGCGTGCAACCATAATGTGTTGCCCTGGTTTTACACGCACACCTTTAAAGACTACGTCACATCCTAGTTCATAAATAACATCTTTCACGAAGTCAAAGTCACCAACACTTACGCCACCAGTTGTGACTACAATATCAGATTTACTGAGTGCATCAGATATTGCTTTAGTGATAGTCTCTTTATCATCTTTAATACACCCTAGTTGCAAAGGCATACCGTCATACTTATTGACAATGGCTTCTAAAATGTAGTTATTTGATGAGCGTATTTGTGCATCATTGGTCTGCTCCTCTCCAAGCTCTAAAAGCTCCGAACCTGTAGAGAGTATGGCAACTGTTGGTTTTTCATAAACAAGAACATTGGCTATGTTCAAAGAAGCCATCACACCAATTTGAGGAAAGTCTATCTTTGTACCTTTGGAAATAAGTAGTTGTCCCTTTGCATAATTTTCTCCTACTTCACGTACAGAAAAACCTTGAGGTACTTCTTCATTTATGACTATTTCCTCACCTTCTACTGTCACATTTTCTATGGGTATAAGCGTATCTGCACCCTCAGGCATAAGCGAACCTGTAAATGTTTTAATACATGTACCACCTATGACTTTATCTTTTAGTGCTGAACCTGCTGGGTTGACGCTTGCTATATTTAGATTACCCAGAGTCATGTCTTCATGAATAATGGCATACCCATCCATCGCAGAAGTGGGAAACTCTGGAGAGTTATGGTCTGCTATGACGTCTTCAGCTAAGATGTACCCTAACGCCTCTACAAGGTAGAGTTTTTTTGTTTTATAGTTGTTTATTTTTAAATCTTTTATGCTTTGCATCGATTCATCAAAATGTATCATTAAATATATTCCTTCATTCCGTAGGTGGTGATTGACATCACATCATCTTCTATATCATTAAAGGTGCGATAGCAATCGCCCCCTACAATTACGCGAGTAATCCCGACCCGTCCATAGGAGTGCTTCTATCAGCTGCGTAGATGCGTTCACCATTTTTCACATCATACTTCCATATGGGAGCATTGGCCTTAAAGTCTTCCACAAACTCATCTATAAGCTCTAGTGCTACCCTACGCTTAGGTGAGAAAACTGCAGAGACATACGAAGAGGTATGCACTGGTACATCGCCTTTTGCATGAGCCATCTTAACCACAGCACCACGTGCTTTGGCTTTCTCTTTCCATGCGTCAAACCATGCTTGAAGTACTGGCTCATAGATGTCAAAACTTAATGCCTCTATGTCATCTTCTGCACGTATAGTCCCAACAAAAGGAATGTACGCACCATAATTTGACGTTGCTTGTTCGTCGAGCCATCTACCAAATATCTCTTTGGTGTCTAGTGGACCACTATAGAGTTCCATTTACCCACCACACACAGGAGGGAGTATGGAGACTCTATCACCATCTTTTAGTACAGTGCTAAGGTCATTGACCATGCTATCATTAAGGGCTACTGCACATTTGTCTAGCCACTCAGTAAGTGTACTGTCTGCTTTGAGTTTAGCAGAAACATCTGCTAGTGTATCTGCCTCCATTTCTACTGGTGCTTTGCCTATGGGACCTAAAAATTCTACTTTTATCATAGCTAATCCTTTACGCGATTATAAAAGTTGTTTGGTATAATACTGCTTAATTCACCAACGGAGCGGGTATGTTATTTGGTTCTATCTCTTATCTTAACTTGCTTCCTTTTCAAGTGTTTATGAAAAAACACATTACACATAATGCTACCAAAATGGCACTGAGTCATAGACGGGATGTCCCCTCTGCTATCAACAAAGCCCTCAAACGAAAAGCCATCAACGCAGGATTCATATCTTCTGTGGAGTCACGCAAATGTAGATGCACCAACCTTGGCATCATAGCCCATAAAAAAGTCTACTCCGTACTTCTACTTAAAGGCGAAAGCCAAACAGACCCTGCTTCTGCAACTTCAAACCAATTGGTAAAAGTACTCAACCTACAAGGTAAAGTCCTCATAGGTGATGTAGCACTTAAACACTACCTCAGTGGAGGAGAAGGCATAGACTTAGCTACTGCATGGCACGACAAAACAAGTTTACCTTTTGTATTTGCCAGACTTTGTTACAACAAACATAAAAAAACCATAGAAAAATTAGCGAATGAGTTTGCAAAATCAAACATAAAAATACCCCAGTACATTTTAAAACGCGAAGCAAAAAAAAGAGACATTACTCCAGAGCAACTCACTTGGTATTTAGAGCATATTTATTATGAGATGAATTGGAAAGCTAAGAGGTCTTTGAAAAAGTTTTTATCTGCGTAGGTCGGGATGAGGCAACCCGACCTACAAAAAATAAAGCTACGCTATAGTAGCCACAGCCTTCTCTATACGAGATATAGTCTCACTCACACCCAAAATAGCCATAATCTCATCAAGTCCTGAACCTGTCATAGAACCCATAAGACTTACACGTAACGGCATACCTATTTTTCCAAAACCTATCTCTTTCTCTTCGACTATTTTTTCCATGACAGCGTGAAAAGCTTCTTTTGTTGTAGGTTGTGCAAGTGCAAGCATGTCGGCAAAAGTATTGAGTATCTCTTTGGCTTCACCTTTAAAAGCTTTTTTAGATGACTTTTCATCGTAGCTTGTAGGAGCATCGGTAATGCGTTTAATTTGTGCTGCTAACTCTACGAGTGTTTTACCTCTCTCTTTGGTGGCTTCAAGCAGTAAAGATGCCTTCTCATCGCCCTCTAAGTCAACACCAAAATCTTTGAGCAATGCTATTAGCTTGTCATCAGATGCTTCTTTGATGTAGTGTGCGTTGAGCCAAAGTAGCTTGTCTAAGTTATAATTAGATGAGCTTTTATTAATATCATTTGGGTCAAAAAGACTTACCATCTCCTCTAGACTAAATATCTCTTGATCACCATGACTCCAGCCTAGACGTACAAGAAAGTTAAGTATCGCTTCTGGCAAGTAACCCATCTCTTTATATGTCATGACATCAGTTGCACCATCACGTTTAGAAAGTTTTTTCCCTTGCTCGTTGTTTATCATGGCTACATGGTAAAAGTGTGGTAGCTTAAGTCCAAGTGCATTATAGACTACTATCTGCTTAGGTGTGTTATATAGGTGGTCATCTCCACGTATCACTTGTGTACATCCCATGAGTGCATCATCTATAGCAACTACAAAATTGTAAGTAGGTGCACCATCTGCACGAGCAATGACAAAGTCATCTACTTCATCGGCAGAGATATTCATCTCACCTTTGACACCATCTACAAAAGTAATCATCCCCTCTTTTGGTGCTTTTATACGTATAACTGGCTCTACCCCTTCTGGAGGTGTCCCTGTAAAATCACGATAACGACCATCATAACGTGTTCGCTCTTTTTTTGCCATTTGCTCCTCACGTAGTGCAGCCAATTCCTCTTTTGACATATAACATTTATACGCCTTACCCTCTTCGAGTAATTGGTCTATATATTTTGCATATACATCAAAACGCTTAGATTGGTAAACTACCTCACCATCACACGCCATGCCTACCCAGTCAAAAGCTTTTAAAATAGCATCTTTTGCTTCTTCGGAGTTACGTGCCATATCGGTGTCTTCTATGCGTAAAAGAAATTCACCTTTGTCATGTTGTGCAGTAAGCCAAGAGAAAAGAGCGGTTCTCAGACCACCTATATGCAAATAACCAGTTGGAGAGGGTGCGAAACGTGTAATAGTTGACATAAATATACCTTGAAAATAAATTGGGAAAATAAATTGTATGATTGTATCGAAAATGTGGTTAAAAGGGATTTTGGGTAACGCTTTAGGTTACCCAGAAGAGAGGTTAGTTTTTAGTTTTCTCTTTTTTAGCTTTGGTCTTTTTCTTTTTAGTTTTTTTCTCTTTGGTTTTTTTAGTTTTTGTCTTTAACTCTTTTTTCTTTTCATCAACTGACTTTATTTTACGTTTTTTCTTCGTTTTTGTATCACTTTTAGCGTCTGTTTTAGACTTTGTTTTTTTAGAATTCGTTTTCTTTTTAGTCGTCTTTTTCACTTTTTTAACATCTTTTGCCAATTTCACATCATTTTTAATGTTTGCAACCAATTGATTACCAACACCTTGTACCTGAGTAACATCTGCCATAGACTTAAACGGTCTAGCCTTCATAATAGCCTTTGCTTTTACCTCACCAATACCATTAATCTCCATCAAGTCACTTTTTGAAGCCTTGTTCAGTGCAGATAAACTCATACCAAATAATG
>JAYEFI010000025.1:14359-19286 GCA_034658615.1 Campylobacterota bacterium | reverse complement strand
CCATAATACAAAAATGTCCCATTTCATGGGACTGCGGGACTAAAGTCTCCGCTTCCAAATGCAAAGTTCACTATAACATACGAGGTGATAATGATAACTCATTCCCTATGCCTCTTCACACTAAATCCAATATCTTTCGTAAATCTTTCACATCTACACAATGCGTAGCAGCTTCTTTGAGTATAGGCTTTGCACAAAATGCCACACGTGTATCTGCATGGGCAAACATACTTAAATCGTTTGCCCCGTCTCCTACTACTAAGGTGTCAGCACGACTTACACCTAACAGAGCTTGAAGACGTGTTATCATGTCTCCTTTTGCTTGTGAGTACATCATTTCACCACCTACTGCACCTGTAAGATTGCCCTTGTCATCCGCATGTAAAAAGTTAGAAAAGTCTGCATCTATACCTAATGCTTTACATGCTGGCTCAGTAGCAGACCTAAATCCCCCAGAAAAACATACAACAGTATATCCCTTGTCTTTTAAACCAGCTACTACTTCTGTAGCACCAGGCATCATAGGTAAGTCTGCACATATTTCATCTACTTTACTTTGAGGTAGTCCTTTAAGTAATGCTACTCTTTCTACCAAAGAAGCATAAAAGTCCAACTCTCCTGCCATGGCACGCTCTGTTATAGCTACAACTTGCTCTTTAAAACCAAGTTCTTCTGCAAAAAAGTCGATGGTTTCCCCATCCATAAGTGTTGAATCAAAATCAAAGACTGCAAGTTTAGACATCATATACCTCTATGTATTATTTAGATAGAATTATAGCCATATAAACAAGAAATAATATTAGGATAATGTATGTTTAAAGAATTTTGTGATTTTTTATGTAGTAACACAGATAAGTTTATCACTGTAGAGGTAAACCCTCCACACGGTGCTTCTATAGATGGTCTCATAGCCAATATACGAAAGCATAATCTACATGAAAAAGTATCTGGTTTTTCATGTACTGACAACCCTTTGGCTAAACTGAAAATGTCGGGTGTACTCTCTGCTATTAAAATTCAACAAGAGTTTAAAAAGCCTGTCATCGCTACCATGAGCATGAGAGATAAAAATAAACTTTCATTACAATCTACTCTACTTGGAGCAAATGACTTTGATTTACGGTGCATACTAGCACTGACTGGTGATCCTGCTAAGTTTTCTGACCAACCAGATGTTAAGGGTGTGGTAGAGCGTGACTCTACACTGCTTCTAAGTATCATCCATCACTTAAATAAAGGTGTATCTTACTCCAACAAACCACTGAGTCCTACACCAAAACCAATCTACCCTTTTGCTGTAGCAAACTCTTATGCTAGAGACAACAAAAGACTTCAAAAACGTATGATAAAAAAGCTTGACTATGGTGCACGTGCAATCATTACCCAGCCTGTGTATGATTTAGAAGGGGCAAAAGAACTTTTAGAGCTATTTGAAGAGGCTAAAGCATTAAGCATTAGAGATACTGCAAAAGAAGCACAGTTGGTTTTAGGACAGTTTCCTATAGTGTCATCACGTACTGCAAACTTCATAAATGACAAAGTACCTGGCATACATGTACCTAAGTCCATTATAGATGACATGAACCTAGCATCTATGGATGGAGTAGAAAAGGAAAAAGAGGTAGGCTTCAACCTTTCAAAAGCCATCTTTGATGATGTCATGAAAGCACATGGAAAAGTACACTTGATGACACACAACAGGTTTGATTTGTGTGCTAAGCTTATTGGTTAAAGTTTGACGAAATCCTATGATAGATGCATTGATTTAGCTGTTAGCTTCAAACCGACGCTTTAAACGCATTTTACGTTTTGCTACTTCACGCATATCTGCATCTGAGTCACTTTCATCTACTATTTCAACCCCTAAAATAGTCTCAACACAATCTTCAAGTGTGACTATCCCCTCGGTCTGGTCATAGCTATCTTGTACTAAAAACATATGCTCTTTTTTCTTAATAAAAAGATCTAAAGCCATGGAGACAGGTATGTTTTCATTAATTTTAAATATGTCTTTTTGTATAGAACTAAGTGTAACAGTGTCATCTAGCAAGGCTTGTTTAAAGATTTTTTTAGTCATTACCATGCCAGTAATGGTTTCTATATTGCCATTAAATACAGGTACACGTGAAAATTTAAAAATTGCTGGTTCACTCTCAACAATATCTCTTATAGTTCTGCTTCCATCCAATCCAAAAACTACGGTTCTAGGGGTGAGTATCTCTTCTATTCTAATTTTATCTAGCAGAAGAATATTTTCAATGACATCAGATTCTTTTTCGTCTAAAACCCCTTCATCTTCACTCATAAGTGTAGATTCTATAAGCTCAGCCTTGGTAAGACTCATACCTTCATCATCTTTACTAATACGCTTAGTAACAAAAAGTGTCAGAAGAATAATAGGATAAGTAAGCCAGATAAAAAACTGTATAACATACGCAGCTGTAGGTGCTAATATTTTCCAATGACTCGCACCTATAGTTTTAGGAATGATTTCTGAAAAGAATAAAATAGCAAAAGTAAGTATAATAGAAACATAGAAGACGGCACCTGTACCATAGAGACTTTCAGCCTGTGCACCTACTGCAGCAGCACCTAAAGTATTGGCAATGGTATTTAAAATGAGGATAGATGCTATAGACTTATGGATATTTGTCTTATGGTATCTAAGCAATGCCCCTACTTTGGGCTTATCTTTTTCTAAGACAGAAATATACGGCATGTTGACCGAAAGTAACACTGATTCCAAAACAGAACAGACAAACGAAATAAGCACGGCGGCTAAAAAATATAATATCAACAAGTCCATAATGACTAATAAAATCCTTATAATAAAATAATGGTCGCAAGACCTAAGAATGAGAAAAACCCAACTATATCTGTAACTGTCGTAAGTATAACAGTACTTCCAATAGCTGGGTCAACATTCATTTTTTTCAATAGTAATGGTACTACTGAACCAAAAAAACCTGCACTAAGCAAGTTTATAATCATAGAAATACCTATAACAATACCTAGCATACCTTTGTCAAACCAGACTGAGGCAATAATTCCCATAAGTATAGCAAAAATAAGTCCATTTGCAAGAGCGATAAAGACTTCTTTTTTAATAGTTCTAAGTGCATCATGTTTCGCTATATCTCCAAGTGCCAGTTGTCGCACTACAACCGTCAGACTTTGTGTACCTGCATTACCACCCATAGATGCAACAATGGGCATGAGTATTGCAAGTGCCACTAAACTTTGCAAAGTCTCTTCAAATATACCTATGACCAATGAAGCCGCAATAGCAGTGAGTAAATTTATACCAAGCCATATAGCACGTGCTTTACCTGCTTTTAAAATATCATAATCTTCTTCAGCATCATCATTAACCCCTGCTAGATGGTACATTTGGTCTGTCGCTTGTTCATTCATAATATCATAAATGTCATCTGAGGTAATACGTCCAAGCAAGGTACCTTCACTGCTCACAATAGGGAGTGAATGTAAATCATACTCTTGAAACTTTTTTACAATCTCATCTATGTCATCATGGTCTACTGCACTAATAGGTTTAAACTTTTCAGGTGATTCTTCTATATTTTGACGTAAAGTTTTTTCAAAATTAAAAATGAGAAGGTTATCTAATCCTATACCATACTTTAATGTTTTATCTTTATTAGTTACAAAAAGGTATTGTACATTTTCAAGCTCACCACGTCTACGTAAATCTGAAAAATCACGTATGACATCATGTACATTTTGCTCAAGATTAGCAGTATACACTTCTGTTTGCATATACGCACCAGCTTCATCTTCCGTATACTGTTTGAGTTGTAAAATATCTTTTTGATCATCTTTATGGAGTTGGCTAAAAACTTCTTGTGCAATGCCTTGGTTTACCTCTTCAAGTTCTTGCATAAAGTCTGTTTGGTCATCTGACTCAAGTTTGGTGACTGCAACGGCAAGTTCTTGCACAGTAAATGACTCTACTACATCACCAAAATATCTATCTGGTAACTCTAGTGCCACATCTCCTACGAGTTCTTTAGGTATAATTTGCACTGCAGCATTAAAATTACTCTCATCTAAGTCTTTAAGGAGTTTTGCAATTTCAGAAGGGTGTAGTTCATCATTAGAATGAAGGTACTCATCTAGTGCTGTCATATGATACCCCCTTATTTAATTTATTTATTAGGATTATACTTTATTAACATCTAGAAATGTTGAAAAGCAAGTTTAATGAAACACAAGAAAAGAATAACATGTTACAATATGTATATGGAACTTACAGACAAAAATTATACTAGCATTATTAAAAATACAGAAACTCCAGTATTTATAGACTTTTATTCTCCGACATGTGGACCGTGCCAAATGCTTACTAAACTTATAGACGAAAAATTAGAGGCATATGGAATAGAAAATGGTATACCTGTAGTCAAGTGTGATATTAGTCGCAATCCAAAATTAGCAGAAGCCTTTAAAGTACGCTCTGTACCTTTTACTATTGCAATTATGCCAGATGAGAAACTTAAGTACCCCGAATTAGGTCTAAAACATGAGACCTACTATTTTGAAATCATCGATAAATTAGCAGGAAAAGGATCTTTCTTCTCTAGGTTATTTACTTAATAGAATCTATAATTAGAGATTCTATTAATGTTACATTTGTTTAATCTCAATTTTAAATTTGTAAACTATTGAGAATTAAATAGATATACAAGTAATATTATATTAAAATGTATTACTTGATATATTGAGAGAGACTATATGAAAAAAAACCAACAATCATTTTCACAGCAAAAAGTTACATTTAAGGGTATAGGGCTGTTTCCTGATGGATTAGAAAAAATATTCTTAGCCATTTATATTATTTTTCTACCCTATATTACGGGTGTAATTTTTATTTTCTTCTATGTAGGCTCTGGAGATACTGAAACTTTTA
>JAYEFI010000025.1:10469-14259 GCA_034658615.1 Campylobacterota bacterium | reverse complement strand
GGTATAGGGCTGTTTCCTGATGGATTAGAAAAAATATTCTTAGCCATTTATATTATTTTTCTACCCTATATTACGGGTGTAATTTTTATTTTCTTCTATGTAGGCTCTGGAGATACTGAAACTTTTATGTCATTAAATAAAGATGCATCTTTTATGCTCACTTGGATTATAGGTTATGAGATTCTTGCAGTGCTTATTGTATTGTATATAATCAAAAGTGCTATAAAATTTAGTTTTAATAAAAAATCATCTTCCAAAGTAAGAGGGGCAGACGACAATTTTCGTCGTCCATAATATATTTATAATTTCAACTCTTTTTCTAAATACATTCCCGTGTAAGAGCCTGTCTCTTTGTGTGTTTTGGCTAATACCTCTGGGCTTCCCTCCGCAATAATAAGCCCACCTTTATTACCACCTTCTGGTCCCATATCTACAATATAGTCAGCATTTTTAACCATATCAAGATTATGTTCTATAACTATAACTGAATTACCCAACTCAACAAGGTGATGGAGTACACCTGTGAGTCTATCTACATCTGCAAAATGTAGTCCAGTTGTTGGTTCATCTAATATATAGAGTGTTTTACCTGTATCTTTACGGCTAAGCTCTTTTGAGAGTTTAATACGCTGTGCTTCACCCCCAGAGAGAGTTGTTGCATTTTGTCCTAAAGTAATATAGTCCAGTCCAACATCGGTAAGCGTTTTTAGTCGAACGGCTATGTTAGGTATGGCTTTAAAAAACTCTAAAGCTTCGCCTACCGACATAGAGAGTACATCAGATATAGATTTTCCTTTATAAAGCACTTCTCTAGTTTGTGCATTATAACGTGTGCCATCACAAGTATCACAACTCACCAGTACATCTGGTAAGAAGTGCATTTCAATTTTTATTTGACCATCTCCTTGACATTTCTCACATCGACCACCTTTTACATTAAAAGAAAAACGTCCTATTTTATAACCACGTAGTTCTGCTTCTTTTGTTTGTGCAAAGAGTTTCCGTATTTCATCCATAATACCAGTATAGGTTGCTGGATTTGAACGAGGTGTCCGTCCTATAGGACTTTGGTCTAAATAGATGACTTTATCTACTTTATCTAGACCTGTAATCTCTACGCCTTCTATTTTATTGACCTTTTTGGCACGATTAAGTACCTCTCTTGCTACAGGGAGAAGCGTTTGAAGTATGAGTGATGACTTTCCAGAACCACTCACTCCTGTGACACAAACAAAATTTCTAAGAGGAAGTTTAGCATCAAGGTTTTCTATATTATTAAGTGTGACATTTTTAATCTCTATCCACTCTTCTTGTGGGTTGTCATGCGTATAAGAAATCTCTTTTTTGCCATACATATAGTCAGCAGTGAGTGTTTTAGCTTTGGCTAATTTTTTTGCATCACCTGCAAAGACTACCTCACCACCAAACTCCCCTGCTCCAGGACCGATGTCTATGATATAGTCAGCGGCAAGAATAGTCTCTTTATCGTGCTCTACAACAATGACAGAATTGCCTTTATCTCGTAAAGAATAAAGTGTACGTATCAACTTCATGGTGTCACGCTCATGTAGTCCTATACTGGGTTCATCTAAGACATACATAACACCAGTAAGTCCAGACCCAATTTGTGAGGCAATACGTATACGCTGTGCCTCACCGCCAGATATACTTCTTGCATCACGGCTTAGTGTAATGTACCCTAGTCCTACATCATATAAAAAGTATAGCCTCTCATAGAGTTCTTTGAGTATAGATTCAGCGATTGTATTTTGCTGTGTAGTAAGGTGTGAAAAACTTTTATCATCAGCAAATAATGCATACGACTTTTCTATAGGCATATCAATAATATCTGCTATATTTTTACCTTCAATCTTAACAGCCAAAGAAGGTAAGCTTAGACGATGACCATGACATTTGTCACAAACTTTTTCTGTCATATATTCTGAAAGATCTTTTTCATCTTTGAACATATCGTGTGCAAATTTTACCACACCAGGCCATTCACGTTTAAGTTTATGACGTTTCCATGTAAATTCTACATTACCACCATTGCCATAGAGTATAGCTTTTTGTTGATGCTCTGGCAATTCTCCATAAGGCACTTTAATATTTATATCATTGTGTTCACAAAATGCATTAAGAAACTTCGTGTAGTAGCTTTTGTTAAATCCATACATAATCTTAACAGCACCTTTGTCTATACTTAAGGTTGAGTCTATTACTTTTTTAAGATCTATAGCATAACGTATGCCTAAACCATCACAACTAGTACAAGCACCTTTAGGTGAGTTAAAAGAGAAACTTACAGGTTCTAAAGGTTCAAATGAGAGTTTACAATCAAAACATGCCAAGTGTTCAGAGTAGTGCATATGCTGACGTTCGAAATTCACCTCTTCATAATTTAGTACTTCTATCTCCAGTTCCCCATACGACTCTTTTAGTGCTTTTTCAACATCTTGACCTATGCGGTCACGACTCTCTTCTTTGACAACAACACGGTCTATAACCACTTTTATCGTATGTTTTTTTGTTTTTGAGAGTTCAATTTCATCATCTAAACGTACCATAACCCCGTCTATCATAGCACGAACATAGCCTTTATGACGAAGAGACTCAAGCATATCTGCGAAGGTACCTTTTTTCTCTTTTACCAATGGTGCCATAATGACAAGCTTTGCACCCTCAGGAATACGTAAGACCTCTTCAATAATATCTGCAGCAGACATCGATGAGATTGGTTTTCCACATTCATGACAGTGTTGTTCACCCACACGTGCAAAAAGGAGTCTAAGATAATCATATATCTCTGTAATTGTCCCTACAGTAGAACGAGGATTTTTTGAAGTGGTTTTTTGATCTATAGCAATGGCAGGGGTTAGACCCTCTATTTTATCTACATCAGGCTTACCTATACGCCCTAAAAATTGACGAGCATAAGATGAAAGTGATTCAATGTAGCGTCTTTGTCCTTCTGCATAAAGCGTTGAAAATGCTAAGGTAGATTTACCTGAACCAGAAATACCAGTGACTACTACAAGTTTATTTTTAGGAAGACTTAAATTTATATTTTTTAAATTGTTTTCTTTTGCACCGTAAACGTGTATCATCTCTTTTTTCACTAGGAAGTCCTTGGGTATAGTATATTTTATTATAAAGTTCTAAGATATACTAGGTATTAATTTTGAAAGTTTTATTATAGTATGTAAAAGTATTATTACCTTTAATTTTAGACTGATACATCGCTAAGTCAGCATATTTAAAGAGTGTATGTGGATTGGAACTATCAAGAGGATATTGACTTACTCCTATGCTAATTGAAGACTCAATAGTATGACCATCAACATGTATTGGCAATCGAATAATATTTAAAAATTTTTCTATTAATATTTTTGCGTCATGCGTATGCTTTATGTTTTCCAAAATGATTGCAAATTCATCTCCATGCAAATGTGCAACAGTATCAACTTTACGAGTAGAACTGTTGAGACGATTTCCAATTTCAATAAGTACTTTATCTCCTATAGTGTGACCAAAAGAGTCATTAATTCTTTTAAAGTTATCTATATCAATATATAAAAGTAAAAAACTAAATTTATTACGTTGTGACTTACGAATAGACTGCATGAGTCTGTCTGCAAAAAGCTCTTTATTGGGTAGGTGTGTGAGTGGATGATGATGTGCTTTATAATAATATGCTTCTAGCTTTTTTAATATATCTAAAATATATGCTTTATTATCTACTGTAGGTATCATACTATCTGCATAGATATTGATGGCTTGAAACATTGTA
>JAYEFI010000025.1:0-10369 GCA_034658615.1 Campylobacterota bacterium | reverse complement strand
TTATTTGGGATTTATCTCCTCTATCTCCACGCTAAGACGTGTAATAACCTACATTTAGGTTAAAAAGTTTGGTATCAATTTGCACAAAACAGGGTTTTATACCTCTTGATACCATTGCTAACACAAAAACCAAGCAACAGCCAAGATAGATACAACACCGACTATATTAACACAAAGAAATACTTATGAAATTTACAGATTTTAACCTAAAAGATACTATACAAGCTGCAATAACAGAAGCAGGATTTACTGAGCCTTCACCCGTACAAAGAGATGCTATACCTATTATATTAGAAGGTCATGACATCATTGCCCAAGCACAAACAGGTACAGGTAAAACTGCAGCCTTTGGACTGCCATCTATGTCTATGATGAAAGCAGATGGCTCAGTAGAAGGACTTGTCATAGTCCCTACGCGTGAACTTGCTATGCAAGTGAGTGATGAGCTTTTCCGTTTTGGACAAAAGTCTGGTCTTAAAACTGCTACAGTCTATGGTGGTACACCCTATAAAAAACAAATAGACCGTATTAATCAAGCTTCTATTGTAGTAGCAACTCCTGGACGTTTACAAGATTTACTTATGTCTGGAAAAATTAAAATCAAGCCTAACTTCGTCATTTTAGATGAAGCAGATGAGATGCTTGATATGGGTTTCCTAGATGAAATTAAAAATATCTTTACTTTCTTGCCTAAAGAGCGTCAGACACTTATGTTTTCAGCTACTATGCCAAAAGGTATCCGTAAACTTGCAGAGCAGATTTTAGATAATCCTAAAACAGTTTCTATCACTAAGTCTGAAAAAACCAATACTAAAATTACACAGCTTTATTATGTGGTACAAGAAAGAGAAAGAGATGATGCTTTAGTAAGACTCATCGACTTCAAAAACCCAGACAAGTGTATCATCTTCTGTCGTATGAAAAAAGAAGTAGATAGACTTGTAGCACACATGACAGCACAAGGGTTTAAAGTCTCTGGTCTTCATGGTGATATGGAGCAAAAGCAAAGAGAAGTAACCATACGTGCATTTAAACAAGGTGGCATAGATATATTCATTGCAACAGATGTTGCTGCTCGTGGGCTTGATGTAAATGATGTAACCCACGTATTTAACTACCACATTCCTTTTGATTCTGAGTCTTATGTACACCGTATCGGTCGTACTGGTCGTGCCGGTAAGACTGGTGAGGCTATCACATTGGTAAGCCCAAATGAGCTTAGAACCATTAAACGCATAGAAAAAGATGTAGGAACTACCATGGCTTCACAAGTCATACCTACACGCATGGAAGTACAAAATAACCGTTCAGATGAGCTTATCGCTAAGATTGCTGAGACAAAAGTAACAGACAAAGCCATAGAGCTTGTAAAAACACTTCAACATGACCTAGACATTGTGACTATCGCTCACTTGTTGGCTTCTATGATTCAAAGTGAAAACTCTGTAAAAGGTAAAGACAACATCGGTCTTGGTCTTGAAGAGATAGCACTTCTTATGGAACGTGCTATGCAACAACGTGGTAACGGTGGTGGCGGTCGTAACCGTAGACGTGGTGGCGGAGGCGGTGGAAACCGTGGTAGTAGAAATGGTGGTGGCGGAAACCGTCACGGACGAAATGGACGCTCAGGTGGAGGAGACCGAAATGGACGCTCTAGTGGTGGACGTTCAAATGGAGGTAACAGAGGTAGCCGTAATGGTGGGAATAATTCATAATTATAATATTTATAATTATTTAATATAGCAAATGCTATACTTCTATTATAAAAATACAAAAAGGAACAAATATGAAAATATTTAACTTCAAAACACTCGTAGTAGGTCTTTTTTTAGGACTTTCTACATTTTCAGTAGCAGACACAGCTAAAGAACTTAACCATGATGCAAATATGGCTATCAATACATTTTTGGATGAAACCAAAGGTGCAGATGCATTTTTAGTAAATGCTAAAGCGTTTCTTGTTTTTCCAAAAGTGCAAGAAGCAGGTTTTTTTGTTGGTGGTAAATATGCAGAAGGTGTACTAAGAGTAAAAAGAGATACTAAGGCATTTTACAAAATGACTGTTGCTTCTTTAGGGTTTCAAATGGGTGCACAAGAGTATTCATTAATCATTGCATTTACTTCTGATGCTGCACTTAAAAAATTCATGATGGATAATGATGAGTGGGAAACAGATATTGATGGTAAAATTACAATCGCAGAATGGAATTCAAAAGAAGAACTAGATGATGTTGATTTTAAAGATGATATGGTTGCTTTTGTTTATGATACAAAAGGATTAATGGGTAGCTTCACAATGGAAGGTACTAGATTTGAAAAAATCAAAAAGTAATTAATACTTTACTTCTGACAATGTGATTTTTTCACATTGTCTCTCTTTATACCACTCTCAGAAACTTTTAAACTTTATAACCACAACTATTTTTTCATGATACATATATTTTACCATCAGAGGGAAAAAGTTAACGTAAAAACTTTGCTATAATACGATAAAAACTTCCAAGGATATGACGTTGAGCCATCATAATAAGCAAAAAAATGCATTTAACTTTTCAGCTAAAGACTTTCTTCCTACCACGAAAGCAGAGATGGATGCACGTGGATGGAAACAGTGTGATGTCATACTTGTAAGTGGTGATGCCTATATAGATTCTCCCTTTATAGGTGTGGCTACGGTAGGTCGTATGTTGCAAGCACGGGGGTATAAAGTAGGTATTATAGGTCAGCCAGATGTAAAGTCTGACAAAGATATTAAACGTCTTGGTGAGCCACGTCTCTACTGGGGAGTGAGTGGCGGAAGTATAGACTCTATGGTGGCTAACTATACAGCTACAAAGAAATTTAGAAATTCAGATGACTACACGCCTGGTGGCAAAAATACCAAACGACCAGACCGAGCTGTACTTGTCTACACAAACCTTATACGTCAAAATTTCAAAAATACTGTACCTGTTGTACTTGGAGGTATAGAAGCAAGTCTTAGACGTGTGACCCATTATGATTACTGGACCAATAAACTTAGAAAACCCATACTCTTTGACTCCAAAGCAGATATTCTCATTTATGGCATGGGGGAGATGGCAATACGTGAATTAACTTTTGCCTTGGACAAAGGTAGAGAATGGAGAGGCATACGTGGTGTCTGCTATATAGATAAAGAAGCCAATGAGGAGTATCATCAACTTCCTTCTCATAAAGAGTGTTTAGAGGACAAAGAAAAATATATAGATCTTTTTGACCTATTTTATGATAATAATGATCCCATAGCAGCCAAAGGTCTTTGTCAAAAAGTTGACAATCGCTACTCCATACAAAATCCGCCATGTGACTACCTAAGTGAACCAGAGATGGATGAAGTCTCAGCACTTCCGTTTACAAGAGAGCTACATCCTTACCATCAACCTGAGGGAAAAGTAAAATGTCTTGAGACCATTAAGTTCTCTATTATGACACACCAAGGGTGTTGGGGTGAGTGTAATTTTTGTGCTATTGGGGTACATCAAGGTCGTACTATTAGAACAAGGTCTGAACAGTCTATTGTCAAAGAAGCCATAAAATTTAAAGCCTATAAAGATTTCAAAGGTATCATCTCTGATTTAGGTGGACCCACTGCCAATATGTATGGTTACGAGTGTAACAAAAAACTTAAACTAGGTACATGTGACCATCAACGTTGTGTAGATTCTAAGCACTTATGTAGTTCTATGAAGCCTGACCATACTCGTGTTGTGGGTATGATGAAACAGGTACGTAACATACCAGGTATACGCAAAGCATTTGTGGCTTCTGGTATACGCTATGACCTCATAACTGAAGATAAGAAAAAAGGATACTCCTATTTGAAAGAGCTTGTGGAACACCACATCTCAGGACAAATGAAAGTGGCTCCTGAGCATACAGAGCAACGTGTCCTTGACCTTATGGGTAAACCTGGTAAACAAACGCTCGTAGACTTCAAAAAGCTTTACGATAAGCTCAATAAAGATATGGGTAAAAAACAGTTTTTAACCTACTATCTTATAGCAGCACACCCTGGGTGTGAAGAGTCAGATATGCATAAGCTTAAAAACTTTACAACTAATGTACTTAAAATGAACCCAGAACAAGCACAAGTTTTTACCCCCACACCTGGTACCTATTCTGCGGTGATGTATTACACCGAGCTTGATCCTCAGACACGTAAAAAGATATTTGTAGAAAAAGATACGTTTAGAAAAGAGAAACAAAAACGTATTGTACAAGAAAAAACTAACTTCAGTTCGGGGTTTGCTAGTTAATGAAACCTATCTATATAACCGATCTTGACCATACTTTTTTACACTCCGATCAAAGTGTGAGTGACTTCTCTGAAAAAGTGTGGAACGAGAAAGCAAAAAGTGCCATACTCTCTGTAGCCACTGCAAGAAGCTACCAAAAGTCACGTGATTTTTTAAGTAAACTTCACTTAGATGCACCCATGATACTTTTAGATGGTACCATGATAGTAAGTCCTGAAAAGAAACTCATAGACATTAAAACTGTCAATAAAGGATTGGGGGATGCCATTATTTCGGAGGGGGCTAAATTTAATATTTACCCTTTTGTTATTACCCTTAATGATGTGAAAACTTTAGATGAATCTTTTCTCTTTCCTGCTTCACTAAATACACATCAGCATGGTGTATTAGAAAACTACAGAAATGATCCACGTATGGAAAAATGTGAAGATATACGTGCCAAAGAGAGGAACTTAAAACTTGTCTATTTTGGTAGTAAAAAAGTTCTTGAGCCTCTATATATAGAGTTAAAAAAGATATTTGGTAAGGAATTAGAATACAAACTCTCCCCCGAAAAATATTCAGACGGATGGTTTCTTACCATATTACATCCAGAAGGTGATAAGGCACATGCACTTACTAAAGTGATGGAGTATTTAAAACGTGATATAGCAGATGTTACAGTATTTGGTGACTCTGTTAATGACATAGGTATGTTTGAGCTTGCAGGTACTTCGGTTGCTGTTTCTAATGCTTTAGATGAAGTAAAAAAAATGGCAGATATTGTACTACCTCACTCCAACGATGAAGATGCAGTTGCTAGATATTTAGAAAATATCGCGAATTAAACATACGTTTAATTCGTTTATACAAGGCTTTGTATGTAGATTTATTTGACTACCACTTTCTAACAAGTGCATGACAAGTCACACATCTATTGAGCATTTGTTGAAAATCTAACAATACAGATTCTTTTTGTCCTTTATCAAAACCTTCAAGAATTCTGGATGCCATTAAATCTAATGCTTTTGTTTCATTAACCGCATAGGCTTGTGCATTAAATTGTTTATCTGACTCATTTTTAATAATAAAAGAATCAATATTTTTCAACTCTTCTCTTAAGGTGCTGATACCTTTGTGTATTCTCCCCCTATGGTTGTATAAAAATCCTTTTTGGATATATGCCATAGAAACCTCTAGACTTTCCATAGTTTTTTTCATTTTATCTGAAGGCTGCCCCATTAAGAAGGTACTCCCCAATAGCATCGATACAAATAACAACTTTTTCATTCTTCTCTCCTTTAATAAATGTATTGTAGTATATTATACTTAATTATTAAATTATTTTTATTGATTTAAATCAATAATTTATAATAAAAATTATAGTTAAAGTAAATATTATTTATTATATATGATTATAGAAAAGATATGGAAAGGGGGAAGTATAGTAGTGGGCAAGTATATTAATACGGATGAAATGTTTTTCATCCGTATTAAAAAAGAAGTTAATTTACAACACTCACTTTAGTTCCTTTACGAACATTCTTAAAAATGGTTTTAGAAATCTTATATGGAAGTCTTATACAACCATTTGTCCCAGGATATCTTTTGACATATTTACTTGCATGTAAACCTATGCCTGAACTTGTAAGACGCATCCAATTTTTAAGTGAAGCACCTTGGTATTTTAGACCTTTTTTACTACCTTTAAATTTACGTTTATCACCTTTATAGACGACTTTACCATTACGATAGTATTTACCAAATATGGTAGAACGTTTATCAGAAATTTTTTCTGTTATTTTAAAAGTTCCTTTTGGCGTACGTTTATCTCTATATATCTTTGTATTAGGTTCAAACTTACGTTTTGCACCTGTTGTACAAGGAGAACACAGTGCTACTTCATTGTTTACATAAAGTCTTATCCTTTGTTCCGATACATCTACTGTTAACTTAGTATTTTTACCGGTAGCTTTTTTAAGCAAGGAAGCATTTTGAAAAATATCATAACTTTTTTTAAGATTAGTATTTTCTTTAAATTTACTGTAAGAAGCGTACTTTTTGTTTCCAATAAGAGTAGGTTTCTTCTTAGCAATTTTTTTTGTCTCTTTTTGTCTCTTTTCTTTTTTCAATTTAAGTGCAGCCAATTTTTTATCTTGACGCACTTTTTTAGCAATTTTTGCTTTTTCAAGTTCCTCTTTGGTCTTTTTTAACTTCTCTTCTAATTTTTTGTTTATTAAAGTTTTCTCTTTTTTAATCTTACTGTTTTGCACATTTGCATGCTTGAGTTTCTCTCTTACATTGTCATTTTCATTTTTGAGTTTCTCAATGGTACGTTTGTTTTCTAAAGTAAGTAGTGTCACACCTTCTTTATAGTTGTTCCATTTTTTTTCTGCTTCTATACTATTTTTCTTGTGTTCAACTACTAACAAATTAATCTTTTCATCATGAAGTCTAAGTTTATTTTCAAGCGAAGAAACATACTCCTTCCTCAACTTATATTTTTCATTTTTTAACGATAAAAGATGTGTTGCATTTTTTAGTTGTGAAGATTTAACATTAATCTCTTTAAGATAAATTCCGCCTACAAAAAACAATACAATAAGAAATAGATACCCAAGAATGATTAAATATTTCTTTTCAGCTAAAACATTGCTAGTGCCATTTATATCCATATATTACCTTCCTATTACATTATAATGCATTATTATACAATAAATAAGTATACAAAAGATAAATAAGATGTCAACAAGTGCAAAAACACTCAATATTTATTTACTAACTCAGCATTTAAACGTTCCAATCTCTCTGGTGTGCCTATGTCAAGCCACTCACCTTCATAGAGTTCGCCTGTCACTTTACCCTCTCTCATTGCTTCTCTTAGCAGTGGTGCTAGTGCAGATTTGCCATAAGATACACCTTCAAAGAGTTTAGGAGAGTAGTACCCTATACCAGAAAATGTATACTGTTGATTGTCAATCACTTTAGTGCCATCTAGGGCAAAATCTCCTTCAAGATTATGTTCTGGGTTAGGCACTAAAATAAGATGTGCAACTATACCATCTGCTAGTTTTCTATGATATTGGAAATCGTAGTCCGTAAAAATATCGCCATTTAGCACCAAAAAAGTTTCATCGCCTAAAAGAGGCAATGCTTTTACTATGCCTCCAGCACTTTCAAGACCACCCTCTTTTTGCTCATCTGAGTATGTGATGTTTACACCCCAATTTGAACCATCACCTAAGGCTTTAGGAATCTTATAGCCCAAATGTGCGATGTTAATGACAATATCTTTAAAATCTTGATGTGCTAACTTTTCAAGATGCCAAACAAGTAGAGGAATACCTCCTACTTTTAACAATGGCTTAGGTGTAACGTTAGTAAGTGGTCTCATGCGTGAACCAAGCCCCGCGGCTAGTATCATTGCTTTCATAATATCTTCTTCATTAAAATAGACTCAATTCAATAGGTGCATCTTTAAACTTGCCATTGTCAGATTTTAGTAAGGCAATTAAGCCATCTAATTCTGGATATTTTGACCCTACATTGAGTATATACTTGAGTGTCATAGGTATATCTTTTAGATACTCTGTTTTACCATCGCGTAAAGCAAGTCTGGCAAATATACCTAGTATCTTTATATGTCGTTGTAGTCCAGTAAAGTCAAACCAGCGTATGAAAGTTTCATCATCAACATCTACTCCTTTTAGTTCTTTAAACAATGCAACAAGTCTACGTAACTCCCTATCATCAAGTTGAATATAGGCATCACGCAGTAGTGAAACTAAATCATAGGTTAATCCACCTTCTCTTGCATCCTGAAAGTCTATAACCACTATGTCTTCTTGTTTATCTATCATCAAATTTCGAGCGTGGTAGTCACGGTGTACAAAAGTACCTTGTGGCTGACTTAAAACCTCTTTACATATGTGTGAAAAACTTTCCAATAAAATACGCCCCTCCACACATTCAAGTGTAGTACCCAAATATTCTTTGAGATACCATTGGGTCATAAGGTTCATCTCTTGCAGTAAAAACGCCTCATCATAAGGTTCTAAACCTTGAGAAGGGGTCTCTTGCATCTGAACCAAAGTCTTTATGGCTTTGTCATAGTATGGTCTAGCATCACTGCCTTCTACACATTTGTCTAGTAAATGGGTTGAACCAATGTCCTCTAAAAACATAAAACCTTTATGCTGTTCAAAAGATTTTATTTTGGGTATGCGTACTTTTGCATCACCCAGTCGCATACTCATACCTATAAAAATAGGTACACTCTCTTTATTTTTAGAAGCATCCATCACAATGCCCCCACCATCATTTTCAAGCCTATAGTAACTTCTAGAACTTGCATCTCCATGTAAGGTTGTAAGTTTTGGTTCTTCTACACCAAGCCACTCTAACCAACCCTTTAATTCATCATGCATATATGCCTCCTAAAACTGCATTGTCACGTGCTCCTGTGACATCTTTTAAATTTACTTTTTCTTTGTGTACTCTTTTGTAGGCTAGCCATGCAAAGGTCATGGCTTCTATCTCGTCTGCATTTTGAGCAACGGCCACTTCTATGTTAGGCATGAGTACCTTGATGCGTTCGACTAAAAAACTGTTTTTAGCCCCACCCCCACACAGTAAGACTATGTCTCTGTTAAATTTCAAGACTTCATTACTTATGCTTAATGCTGTGAGTTCTAACAATGTTCTTTGTATATCATGTAGGGGTAACCCTGTATGTTTGTCCTCGGGTAGAGACATAGCTCTACCTTTACGAATTATCATACCTTTTATAATGCCTTCTAGCCAAGCCATATTAAACTTCTCACGCCCAGTACTCTTAGGGTAAGGAGCAGAAAAATATTCGTCTTCCATCATAGCATCTAAAAGTGTGTAGTTTACAGCACCTGACTTTGCCCATACGCCACCTTTGTCATAAGAGAGATTTTTATGCTTACTTATCCAGGCATCCATGAGAACGTTTCCACAGCCAGTATCGTAGCCTATAAGCGTTTCACCAAGTACTGTGATATTTGCCATACCACCGATGTTTACAATGGCTACAGATGATTTAATATTATTAAATATAAATTCATGAAAAGCTGGAGCAAAAGGTGCACCTTGTCCACCTAGTGCCACATCTTTACGTCTAAAGTCTGAGACTACTTCTATGCCTGTTTTTGCTGCTACCATGTTAGGGTCGCCCAACTGCATAGTAAAAGCATACTCACCCACTGGGTCATGCCACAAGGTCTGTCCATGTAAACCTATGGCTCTAACTGTAGTCGCGTCTATACTATGTGAAACAAGCAAAGAAGCCACTGCCTCTGTAAATAGTAAACCCAAACTATGGTCAGCCCGCCCTACTTCTTCTAGGGTACACTCCCCTGCTATCATACTTAGAAGTTCTGCTTTTAACTCTGAGGGAAAGGGGTACTCAATAGCGTATATAAGTTCACACCTGTTACTCTCAATCTCACAGAGTACTACATCTACCCCATCGAGTGAGGTACCTGACATTATACCTATGTAGTGTTCTTTATTCATTCATATACCTCTTTACGATGCCCCACACGAACAATGGTAATAATCAATTCATCATCTTTTATCTGAAAAACAATCCTATATTGATTGATTCTAAGTCTAAATAATCCTTGATGTATACCTTTTAGGGGTTTTATGTTGTTTTTAAGTAGCTCAGGATTTTCAACCAATAGTGTAAGTTTTTCTTTGATTCTTTTCTGTGCTACGTTATCAAGCTTTTTAAACTCTTTCTTTGCAGATGTTAAAAATACCAAAGCGTACATTAAAGTCCTAGTTCTTTAAATACATCTTCTGCAGGTATGAGCTTCTCTTTACCACTTTTGATATCATTTAGTCTTTTGTCTGCAATCTTTTCATCCATATGATCAAAATACATCGTAAGTGCTTTTTCAACGATATGACTTTTCTTTTCATGTAATTCTTCTGAGACTTCGTTAAGCTCATCAATGATGAAATCTGATACTGTAAATGTACTTCTTATCTTTTGCATAATCACTCCTTTATTCATATAATCATATGAATAATTATACATACATAGGCTTAAGCCCAAATAACGAAATAGGATTCTTTGAATT
>JAYEFI010000024.1:0-5523 GCA_034658615.1 Campylobacterota bacterium | reverse complement strand
TGGAAAAAGCAGTTCTTGGAGAATATGAGTTTGGCATTTGATAAAAGTACTGTGGTTAAAGAATACAAAGATGAAATTGTGACGCTTCAAAAAGACAATGATGCCCTAGCCAAAAAAGTTGGTAACCTCACAATTGAGAAGGATTTTCTCGAGGGAAAGCTCGTCAGCTTGGCATCCTCTAAAGAGCGTAAAAACCTCTTGGATACCAAGCTTAAATTATCAATCAATAGACAATGTAATTTATTGAAAATAAGTAAGTCTTCGTTGTATTATGCGCCTGTAAAACCTTTCAGTACAAGTAGAGAAATAAAACTCTTAAATGCCATTGATGACATCTATGAAGAGTTTCCTAGTTACGGCTATAGACGTATGACCAAACAATTACAAAAAGATGGCTACAATATAGGTAAGAAGCTTGTAAAGAAAGCCATGAGGTACATGGGCATAGAAGCCCTGTACCCGAAGCCTAAGACCACTACAGCCAATAAAGAGCATACGAAGTACCCATACTTACTCAAAGACTTTAGAAACGATGCAGGTCAAGTTGTCATAGACAGAACCAACAAAGTCTGGAGTACGGATATCACCTACATCAAGCTTGAAAAAGGCTTTGTGTATTTAGCAGCTATCATTGACTGGCACTCCAAGAAAATACTTTCTTGGAAACTTTCAAATACTATGGATATTACTTTAGGTCACAGATGTACTTAAAGAGGCACTTTCATTTCATCCCAAGCCAAGTTTACTATCAAGTTGTCAATAATTTAGACCAAAAAGGAGAAAAAAGGTTACCAAAAGCGTCATAGTGAGGTGAAATAAGAAAAGTTGTTTTACTGGTCTGAAAAATGGGGAGCATTATATTTAAATTTGCCTCTACTCAAGAATTTTATAGTATACTAATAGCTATATTTTAAAAGGTATCTTACATTATGCAAAAATTATTATTTTTATGTGTCAGCTTTCTCTTGGTGGGATGTAATCTTCCCTCCGATCCAACACTTACGAAAAAATCTTCCAAACTACCTACTCTAAAAATGGATATAATCGATAAAGAAACCTATGAGGCTGTTGAAAAAACTGAAGACAACCGTACAGAAATCTTTACACTTCAAGAAGAGCCAAATGTCTCACAAGACATCAACATAGTACAAAACCCCATGGTTCAAAAAGAACAACCTATAGAAAAAATAGAAACCAAAAAACAAGAGATTGTTAAGGAAGCACAAAAACCAAAAAAAGATAACAATTACCGCAAAACAAAACGAGAGTACTTTACTGGGGGAAAGGTGCGTCAAGAGTTTATCATGACCGATAAAAGTGGACGCAATGGACTCATAAAAAAGTATGGCTACAGCGGAAGAATCACATCCATGACACAAATAAAGGATGGCGTAAAACATGGACTTGAAGGACTCTATGACAAAAATGGTCGTATTTTGAGAAAGACCCTTTACAAGCAAGGCAAAAAAGATGGTATTGCAAAACTTCTCTACCCTGATGGAAAAACCATGATGGAAGTGACCTATGTCCATGACGTAAAACATGGGTTAGCAGTAAAATATAATGCCAATGGTAGTGTCAACGAACGTGTCATGTTTAGAAATGGTAATATTGACACCAGTTACCAGCATAGCGAGGAAAGCCCAATAACGTCCACAGATGGTCTTCCTGCATTACCGCAAGTACCTTACGGTAGTCTAACAAACTAATATGTGATGTCTATTTTACCCAACTATATTCATATTATAAATCCTAAACTGAAACATATCTACCTTACGTTTAATGACGAGGGAAATCTGCTAGTAAAGTCTCCTAAAGTTTCTGTAACACGCATAGAAAAACTTCTTCTACAAAAAGCCTCTTGGATTAACGCTTCACGTAAAAAAATTTCTCAAAAAAAAGGAAGAGCTTTAACATTTACAGAAGGTTCAGAACTCTACTTTTTAGGAGAGAGTCACCCTCTTGAACTTATAGTTCATGATAAAAAAAGATCCAAACTCATCTTTGATGGAGATATTTTTAGACTTTACTATAGTGCCTATGATGAAATAGTGTTTCAAAAACATATTGACACATTTTACAAAAATGAAGCACAAGCGTATATTCCCACTATTGTACAACAATGGGCTAAGACGATGCAGTTACACCCTAGCAAAATCTCATTTAGGAAAACAAAACGTCAATGGGGTAGTTGTTCGAGTAAAAATGCACTAAGTTTCAATACCATGACCATGAAACTTCCTTTAGATGTGATAGAATATATCGTTATTCATGAATTGGCACACATTGAACACAAACACCATCAAAAAGCATTTTGGGCACTTGTTGAAGCCTATTTGCCTACGTACAAACAATGCGTACAGAAACTAAAAAACTACAGCACCTAAGGAGAAAATGATGGATTACTATATGTTAGGACTCATGCTATTGCTACTCATAGGCTCTGTGATGGTCTATATTTATTATCTCAAAGATAAGAAAGAGCAACTTGACAGCATTAAGAGAGGGTTTTGTCCAAAGTGTAAGCAAAACAACATTGAACTTACTGACCAGCGTTCAGGTGGCTGTTCTGGTCCTCAAATGATGATGTTTGAGTGTACTGCATGTGGCTATACCAATAGTTTTGCTGTACAAAACCCAAACTCTTGTTGTGGTCCAGATGGCTGCAAATAATTAAGGAAATCTCCAATACATCATCAACCATATGCTGTTGACATCACCTAGTTAAAATGCTATAACCTTGACAAAAAAGGACACTTATGACTTTCGGTACTTCCGCTTTAGATTTTTCTATACTCCCTTACGAAGAAGGAGTCAATCCTCCTGTAACCAAACCTAACCCTGCATTTTTAGATGATATTGGAGAAGAAGGTATGCGTGCACTTTTTTCACGTTTTTACAGCTTACTTTTTAAAAGTCCTATTAAAGATATTTTTCCGTTAAATGAAGAGGAGATGCAAATAGCCTCTGGTCACTCTGCCGATTTTTTCATACAGATCTGTGGAGGGCCTCACTATTTCAATAAACATAGAGGGCCACCTCAAATGAGAAAAAGACACGCACCCTTTCCCATAGGTCCAAATGCACGTTTGCACTGGCTAGTCACACTAGAAGAAGCACTACAGCCCATCATTGAACAAAAACAAAGTAGTACACAGAATATACAAAGTTTTTGGAATTACGTTAATGTATTTTCACAATGGATGATTAATACTAGAGACTAAAATGAAGATTTTACATTTACAAAGAAAGGGTCTCCAATATGTAGCTGTTGGCTCTCCTCTTGACTCAATGCAATCTCTATAAGTTGTTCTCCTACAGAGACAATAGCCATAGACTCCCTAGGTACTACTTCGACAATAATACCTTGTAGTTTAGACGCTGATTCTTTTTTTGTGTGAAGAAAGGTCTCTCTTACAGAAGCATCTGAAACAATTTTTCCCTGATCTAGACGAATCACCCTTGTCGCCAATGCAAAGACATCTCCCGTATCATGGCTTATCATCATGGTTGTCATATTAAATCGTTTATGCAATGCTTTGATATCTGCACGTAGTGCATATCTCATCTCTTTGTCTATGGCTGAGAGTGGCTCATCCATAAGTAAAATTTTAGGTTGTCGCATCATAGCCCTACAAAGTGCGACCCTCTGTTTTTGTCCACCACTCAATGCTTTTACATTTCGTGACTTTAGTGCCATAATATGTGTCATTTCTAAAAGTTCGTATGCTAACTTCTTATCTGGGTTTACAAATAAGAGGTTTTGTTCTACCGTCATATTGTCAAAAAGTGCATAGTCTTGAAAGACAAACCCTATCTCTCTTTTTTGAGGAGACACACCTTTCCAAGAATGCCCTTCTACTACAACATCTCCACTAGCATTCTCTAATCCTGCGACAATTCTAAAGAGTGTCGTTTTCCCCGAACCACTCTCTCCCATGATAGCCACAAATTCGCCATGCTTTACTTCTATATTTACAGACAATTCCATCTGCCCTTTGGCACCAAACAATGGCTTTTGTACGGCTATGTTTACCACTACACAATCCCTATTTTTTGTTTTTGGTTAAACATATATACTAGTAACAAAATAACAAAACTCATCACAAGCATAATCCCTGCATAGATATGTGCTTTGCCATACTCCATAATCTCCACCATCTCATAGATTGCCACAGAAGCCACCTTGGTTTCTCCTGGTATACTACCCCCTACCATAAGCACCACACCAAACTCACCTACCGTATGTGCAAAAGTAATCACAAGTGCCGTAAGTAAAGAGGGTTTAATGTTTGGTAACGCAACACGTAATATCGTCTGCATGGTAGACTTCCCTGCCAAATAAGAAGCTTCAAGCATATGCTTATTGAGTGCTTCAAAGCCACTTTGTATAGGCTGCACCATAAAAGGTAAGGAGTAAAAACAAGAAGCCACAACTAGTCCCGTAAAAGAAAAAACCAATTCTACTCCAAGTACATCACTCATAAAGCTACCAAAAGCCGTATTGGGTGAGAGAACGACCAAAAGGTAAAAGCCCAATACAGAGGGAGGGAGTACTATGGGTAAAGCGGTCAGTGCTTCAAAAAAAGGTTTTGTTTTTGAAGTTGTTTGAGACAACCACCACGCAAGTGGCAATGCAACAAAAAACAAAATGACTGTCGTCACCCCAGCAAGCTTAAAAGAGAGTATAAAAGGTGCCCACTCTATCATCGTGTTTTATACCCAAAGGTTTTTAAAATTTCTTGTGCTCTAGTCCCTAACATAAAGTCGTAAAATGCCTGCACCTCAACATTTTCTTTTGCTCTTTGTAAAATGATCATACCTTGATCTATAGGCGTATAAAGACTATCATCTACCTCTGCCCAGTGTATGGCTTCTTTAAAGTGTTGCATTTGGGGAGAGAATAAAGAAGACTTAGCAATAATGCCTATGTCCGTAGCAGTCATAGCATAGCTCACTGTTTGTGAGATAGACTCACCATGCACAAATTTAGGCTTAAGTACTTCATAAAGTTTGACCTTTGTAAGTGCTTCTTTTGCTGCTAAGCCGTAAGGTGCAGTTTTAGGGTTGGCTATAGCTATTTTACCAATGTCTTTGTCTTTAAGTACAAATATCTCTGCACAATAATCACGCTGTGTGCGTGAAAACAAAGCCAATGCTCCTTGTGCATAAATAACAGGTACAGTTATAGACTTTTTGCTCGCATATAAGGCATTAGGGTATTTCATATCCGCAGACATAAATAAATCATAGGGTGCGCCATGGGTTATTTGAGCGGTGAGCTTTCCTGAGCTACCCAATATAACTTGTACTTTCGTTTTTGGATACACAACATTAAAAGCCTCTATTAAAGGAGTAATCGCATAACTTACATTGGCTGCAACTGCTATGCGTATAGTGCTAGCATTACTAGTACTTACTATGAATAACACAACCCATAAAACTCTATACAACACTCTGCCCTTTTGGAAAATAATTTAATGATAAGATTATAGCAAATATTCGTAAAATGTTATGGTTTTT
>JAYEFI010000023.1:3900-5543 GCA_034658615.1 Campylobacterota bacterium | reverse complement strand
TCTTTTTCGGAGGCGATTTCTTTGTTTTTGCCGTATGGTAGGGGGCGATTGCCATCGCACCAATATAACGATGAATCAAATGATATTATAGCTTCTAATAGTAATGGTGTGATGGCAATCACCCCCTACGCAAACCCAAGTTTATCACAAGCCCAACAACAAGCCTACGAACAAATTGTAAAAAAAGAGAGGTCTCTGCTCTTTGGTGTGACAGGTTCTGGGAAAACAGAAATATTTATAAGCCTCTTTGCAAAGATGATTAAAGAGGGGAAAACCTCCATATTTTTGATGCCTGAAATTTCACTTACTCCACAAATGGAAAAACGCCTTAAAGTCTATTTTGGTGATGGGGTGGCTATGTGGCACTCAAAACTAACAAAGAAGAAAAAAGCGTCTATCTTAGAAGGCATTGCAGAGGGTAGAGTACACATTGTTGCAGGGGCTAGGTCTGCGTTGTTTGTGCCTTTAAAAAACCTAGGACTCATAGTAGTAGATGAAGAGCATGACGACAGCTACAAGTCCATGACACGTCCACGTTACCATGCACGTGATGTGGCAGTACTCATGGGACAAAAATTGGGTGCTAAGGTTTTGTTGGCTTCAGCTACACCTAGCATCACTTCGTACTATAAGTATGATGTGGTGAAACTAGAAAAACCTTTTGTTGAGACTAAGAAGCAATACATTTTTACTACAGGCAATAAACTAGACCACACCATACTCAAAACCCTACACAGTAACTACAGCAAACAAGAGCAGTCGCTTCTATTTTTACCCACGAGAGGTAATTTTAAGTATCTGTACTGTCAGAGTTGCGGAAAGACCCATCTTTGTCCTTACTGTTCGGTGGGTATGGCACTACATAGACACAAGAAACATATGAAGTGTCACTATTGTAATTTTACAGAAATGATTGTAGACACCTGTACGCAATGTGGACATAGCCCTTTAACTTCCGAACGCATGGGAACACAAGAGGCAATAGAGATTATAACAAATGCTATAGACGGCATAAAGGTAGAGCAGTTTGACAAAGACAGCATTACCACGACCAAGAAGCTCAAAGAGGCGTTAGGGCGTTTTTCTGATGGAGAGAGCCACTTGCTTTTGGGCACACAAATGTTAAGTAAGGGGCATGACTATGCGAACATCACACTTAGTGTCATCATGGGGCTTGACTACATTTTAGGACTTGCAGACTACAGAGCTAGAGAACGTGCCATGTCACTACTTTTGCAAATAGCAGGAAGAAGTGGTAGAAGCAAGGCTGCAAATGTCATAGTACAAACAGGTGATGCAGACTTTTTTAAACACTACATAGGTGACTATGAGACGTTTATAAAAGATGAGCTGCTTTTTTTAGAGATGGCAGACTACCCACCTTTTGTCTCCTTAGCCCGTATATTGGTAGCACATAAAGATGAAGCGAAAGCTGCAAAAATAACACTAGACACGGTAACTAAACTCAAAACCTTTAAAGCGTTAGAAATAGTAGGTTCTGGTAAAGCACCCGTAGAACGCATAGCCAATAAATTTAGGTTTCATATATTGCTAAGAAGTAAAAATCGTGTTCCTTTACTTAAAGCGTTGCACAGCGTTGATTGTCGTGAAATAGAGATAGACTTTGACCCAGTCGAATTTTC
>JAYEFI010000023.1:0-3800 GCA_034658615.1 Campylobacterota bacterium | reverse complement strand
AATGTAGCTGTAGGTGGTGATGCACCTATCTCTGTGCAGTCGATGACGTACTCTGACACACATAATGTCTTTGAGACCGTAGAACAGATAAACCGTCTGCACTTTGCAGGGGCAGATATGGTGCGTGTGGCTGTGCCTAAGATGGAAGATGCTTTGGCGTTAAAGACCATTAAAGAGCAGGTTTCTTTACCTATTATTGCCGACATTCATTTTAACTATAAGCTAGCACTTGAAGCGGCTAAATGGGTGGATTGTATTCGTTTTAATCCTGGCAACATCAATGACAAGCATAAAATAAAAGAAATCGTAAAAGCATGTCAAGAGCGTTCACTCCCTGTACGCATAGGGGTAAATGCAGGGTCATTAGAAGAAGAGTTTGAAAACAAATATGGTGCAACAGCAGAGGGTATGGTGGCAAGTGCCGATTATAACATTAAGTTTTTAGAAGATTTAGGTTTTACAGACATTAAAGTATCTCTTAAAGCAAGTGATGTTGACAGAACGGTAGATGCCTATAGAATGCTACGGCCTAAAAATGAATACCCTTTTCACTTGGGTGTGACAGAAGCTGGGACTATCTTTCATGCGACCATAAAATCTTCCATAGGTTTGGGTGCATTGTTGCTTGATGGCATAGGTGATACAATGCGTATTTCCATCACAGGTGAGTTAGAAGAAGAGATAAGAGTAGCAAAAGCCATACTTAAAGACTCTGGACGTATTAAAGAAGGACTAAACATCATCTCTTGTCCTACTTGCGGGCGTATAGAGGCTGATTTGGTGACTGCTGTGGCTGAAGTAGAAAAACGTACAGCACACATCAAAACACCTATGGATGTCTCGGTCATGGGTTGTGTGGTTAATGCCATTGGCGAAGCCAAACATGCAGATGTGGCTATAGCTTACGGAAAAGACGCAGGACTTGTGATGCTTAAAGGTGAAGTGGTAGCAAGACTCCCAGAAGAACAACTGGTAGACAGGTTTGTGGCAGAAGTAGAAGCCTTTGCAAAGGAAAATAGTTAATGGAAAACATGTACAATCTGAACATAGAACGAGCCGTTCTTTCTGCTATTATATTTGACCCTGAAACCTATGAGGAGATAGCTGCGAAGCTTATGAGTCATGACTTTTATTTGCCTTTTCATCAGCATGTATTTACTGCTATGGAAGACTTGAATAGAGAAGAAAAACCTATAGATGAAGAGTTTTTACGTGGAAAGCTAGTCACTATGGGTAAGTTTGACGAAGTAGCCATGCTTGACTTGCTCTCTGCTAACCCAATATCGAACACCAGTGCGTATTTGAGTGAAATAAAAGCAAAGTCCAGTAAACGTGCTTTAGCCACACTGGCAACGGAGATTAAAAAAGTTACCATTGAAGATGACTTACCTGCAGAAGAGGTCATGAACCTAGTAGAGAAAAAACTCTACGAAATTACACAAAATAACACCAATAATGACTTTAGAGAGTCTAAAGAAATCACCTTAGCGATGATGGACGAGATAGAGCGTCTTAAAGCACTGGGCAACTCTAAACTTGTAGGAACAGACACAGGTTTTAAGAACCTTAACGACAAAACCTCTGGTTTTGGTAAAGGGGACTTGGTCATCATAGCTGCTAGGCCTGCGATGGGGAAAACGGCTCTTGTGCTAAACATGGCACTCAAAGCCATAGAACGTAATGAAGGTGTGGCTTTTTTCTCACTAGAAATGCCTGCTGAACAGTTGATGCTTAGACTTCTTTCTGCAAAAACGTCTATACCTTTACAGGCATTAAGGGTAGGAGACTTAAAAGATGAGCAGTGGTCACAACTCTCTGCTGCCACACAAGACCTTTCTGAAAAAAAACTTTTTGTAGATGATGGTGGGTATGCAACCATACATCATGTACGTTCTAAACTACGTAAACTAAAAACACAACATCCAGAGATAAGTGTTGCAGTGATTGACTATTTACAGCTTATGAGTGGCGATGGCAAAGAGGGAAGACAGCAAGAGGTTTCAGAAATATCAAGAGGGCTAAAGCAGTTAGCTAGAGAATTACAGATACCTATTGTGGCACTTTCACAGTTGAACCGTGGGGTTGAGAGTAGAGAAAATAAACGTCCAATGCTTTCTGATTTGCGTGAGTCTGGAGCCATTGAGCAAGATGCCGATATTATTTTATTTGTCTACCGTGATGATGTCTACCGTGAAGCACAAGAGAAAGAAAAAGAGATGAAAGCTAAGGCAGAAGGTAAAGAGTATACTTCTACTTTTGCTATGAAAAAAGAAGAAGATGCAGAGATTATCATAGGGAAGCAAAGAAATGGTCCTACGGGTACAGTAAAACTTGTGTTTCAAAAAAACTTTACCCGTTTTGTCGATGCCTCTATTGCCCCAGCCTTTGAAATAGAGTATGAAGATGCAGATATTCCTATGCAAGAGACACAATTTAATGTAGATATACCACAGATATAATTATGCAACTGAAAAAGCCTAAACTCTTTCCCCAGAGAAAAGAGTTTCTTTGGGCTATGGGTCTCTTGATTGCACTGATAAGTGTACGACTTTTTTTTCAGTATGACAGCTATACAAACTTTATTTCAAAACCTTTTTACTATACTAAGGCGATGGTTTTAACTGCTTATAAAAAAAGTAAAAAAGGCAAACGCTATCAAGTCCTTAAGCTAAAGTCAGATGAGGGTTTTACATTTTATACCACTACCCATAGAAAAGAAAACTTTCATAAGAAGTATTTACGATTACAAATATTTCCAAATAAAAGCATAGGATTTACAGACTACTTGGGCACATTTTATGTGAAGTCAAAAATAAAGCATCAAGAAAAAGTACCACTAAGTCTGAAAGATACTTTACTTGCAAAAGTTGCTTTACAACATGAGAGTCAAGGTTTACAGAGTTTTTACAATGCTATTTTTTTTGCAAGCCCATTAGATAAACAATTGCGTGAAAGTATTGCCAAACTAGGGGTGAGTCATTTGGTTGCTTTATCTGGATTTCATTTAGGTATACTTTGGGGACTGGTTTACGGGGTGCTTCTTTTTCTCTATAGACCATTACAACAAGTGTATTTCCCTTATAGACATGCATTATTTGATGTGGGTATGGTTGCAATGCTTGTGTTGGGTTTATATGTATGGTTTGTAGACTTTCCTCCCTCTTTGCTTCGCTCTTACGCTATGGTTTTTGTGGGTTGGGGTGTACTTTTACTTGGCATGGAACTTCTTAGCTTTACATTTTTGACAACTATTCTCTTGACACTTATGGCACTTTTCCCATCACTGTTAGTGTCACTCTCTTTTTGGTTTTCTGTTGCAGGTGTGTTTTACATCTTCTTGCTCTTACAGTATGCCAAAAAATCCAATAAATGGCTCATCTCACTTCTCTTTATACCATGGGGTATTTTTATTTTGATGCTTCCCGTGGTGCATGCTTTTTTTGGAGTGACAAGTGTCTATCAACTTCTTTCACCATTGTTGTCACTGGTATTTGTGCCTTTTTACCCTTTAGCAATGTTCTTACATCTCTTAGGAATAGGAGGTATTTTTGATGATGTCTTACAATGGCTATTTGGTTTACCTAAAGAGGGTGTAGAAGCATTTTTACCTCTATGGGCTATGCTTGGGTATATAGGCTTATCTATTGGTGCTATTTGGTATCGTAAAGTATTTTATCTTGTCTTAGCATTAGCTGTTGGCTATGGGATTTATTTGTTTACCAGTTCAATCGGGAGTCAGGTGATTCTATAGGGGACCTCTAATAATAGGTAATGCTCACAATGGGCTTTGCAAATGTAAG
>JAYEFI010000022.1:0-5580 GCA_034658615.1 Campylobacterota bacterium | reverse complement strand
GCATAGGCATCACGGGTGGCTTGTTGTATGTCATTTGATGCACCCGTATCCATACCCTCTGTGTCACCAAAACCTTTGATTTGAGCACTTCTTCCTGCCAATGCAATGCATATTTTGTTTTTAAAGTCTTTGACTGTCATATTGTCTTCTACATCATTATAGTTTTGTGCAACAAAATGCTCATTGTTGTCTCTAGGCGTTAAGCTTACATGCTCAATAGACAGATGGGGCATCAATACTTTAGAGATAACAGCACGTCCTGCTTCATATATAGCAGTTTCATTAAACATCTGTTCAGGAGAGAGGTATGACTGTTTTTCACCATATTTAATAGCATTAATTTGTGTGATTAAAATCTCTTGAGTAATCGCAGGTAACCCATGGCGTAAACAGTAAAATGATGCCTCTTTACCTAGCATCTCAAGTTGTGCACCAGTAAAGCCTGTAGTATACATCAAGAGTTTTTTTATATCAAATGTACCACTTGTAGGTTTCTGTTTTATAATTCTATCTAAGAAGTATTGTCTTGCATCTTTATCTAGGTTGTTTATCTCTATGTGTATCTCAACCCTTCCTGGACGAATAATAGCAGGGTCAATATTTTCTTTATAGTTGGTTGCAGCAATAACAAAAATATCTTCACCTTTTTTACCAGTAAATCCATCCATTTCAGATAAGAGTTTATTGATAGGCACTTCTCTACCATTTTCTCCATCACGCTTTCCAAGCGTATCTATTTCATCAATGAAAATAATTGCAGGGGCATAGGATTTTGCTCTAGTAAAGATGAGTTTAGTCTTTTCAGGCTCCAAAAGTTCAAGACCCGTTGTAGAGATAAAAGGTAGCTCTGCCTCTTTAGCAAAAGCTTTGGCTAGCATAGTTTTACCAGTACCTGGAGGTCCATAAAGGAGCATACCTTTTGGAGGGCTTATTTTAAAACTTTCTAAAAGTTGTGGTTCTTTGAAAAAGTTAATCACTTCACCTAGACGCTGTTTTGCCATATGATGACCCGCAATGTCATCAAAAGAGACATGAGGTATATCAAAGACCAGCCCGTCTTCACTAAAATCTTTGATTCTCACTACTTGTGAAAACTTACAGCTGTTTATTTTGTAGGTAATGACACCACCTTTATGGCTCATAGTATCATCAATTTCAAGGGTAGTGTTTTTTCTAAAAAGCTCTCTTACGAGTGTATCATTGTCTATAAGTGGATTGACTCTCTCTTTGATAAAGGATGAACACTCTTTTGAAACCGTCACTTTTATTTGCTTAAAGCGCATAATAGGCTGTTCAGATTCTTGAATGTATTGCGTGATTCTATTGAAAAACAGTGTGCTCACTTTTTCTTTGAGACGTCTTGCATCAAGCTCTGGAGCAAAGTTTAACATTTGTATTTTTAAAAAGTTGTCAAAGTTATTGGAGAGAAGAAATTCAATCTTGTACTGCTTGTAAAACTCATCTTTAAATTGTAGAAAAACCCTTTTAGATATTTTTTCAAATGCATCATACTCAAGCTTATTAAAAAGGACAATATTTGCTTTAGAGAACCTAGAAACCAACTCAGGCACAATGGCTTCTTGTATGCCACCACTTCTACTCTCTCTTTTCTTCTCTCTTTTTATAGCTTCAAGAATCATGGACTCTGCTTGAATGTAGTCTTTTTTTACCAAGTCCTTAAATCTATAGTCAAGATAAAGTTCTTTACCAACACTGGTGGTAATGACAAAGATGGCTTCAGTAAAGTCTACTAAATAATTTGCATTTTCATCATTATAGATAATATCTTCATCTTCATTACATGGCTCATCTGTAATCTTGTCCCAACCACAAGCATCACGCATTTTACCACCCTCAAAGATGGAAAAGAGGTTGTTTTGAATGACATTGTCACACTTTTCAAAAGCATCTAGTACTATGATGGACTTTGGGTTTCTATGTACAAACCCTGTGAGTTGACCAACACCGTAGCCCTTCCAGCCAGCAGGGTAACCATAAAGCTCCCCACCATTTTGTTGATGGTATTGTGTCATGTCAAATGTCATAATCTTATATTTTGGTATATGCTCTGCCATGAGTTCTGCAAGGTAGGTCTTACCCGTTGCAGGAGACCCTAAAAAGAGATAGGTTGATTTAGGACCTTTTTCATCTTTTATGGAAGTTTTCATACTGTTAGCGACTATATTGATAGCCTGTTCTTGACCAAAAAGATCTTCGGAGAGTTTGTCTTTAAGTTGTTTTGCAAACGCAATATTATCTTGGGCTTCTTTTAGGGCTTCTTCATCGAATGTGCCTTCATCAAGTTTTTTATGTCTTTCAATATTTGCTTTGACTCGTTTTTCTGTTTCTGTCATATTTTCTCTTATTTACTTTTATCTATTTGTATCTTAACTTAGGGCTACTGGGCTCTGTTATTTGCTTTAGCTTTTGCTATACGTGCTAACATAGAATCAAAATCTCCACTAGAACGTACTTCAACTACTGCTGAAACCACCCCATGTAATGCAACATATTGCAGATAACTTGTGAGGTTTTCAAAGCCACTCTCTTTCATTTTGTCTTCTATTTTTGTCTTTTGTGACTCTGTTACTTTAAATCCAATCTCTATGGAGGCTAACCCAGTCGATGGAGTTGCAGACACTGCAGAGAATGTTTGCGTTTTTAATGCAACTACTTTTAAATATGCACTGAGCTCATCAAAGCCATTTTCACGCATTCTTGACTCTATGGTTGTTTTTTGTGATGCTGTCACATAGAAAGTCATATTTATAGTTGTAAACATGGTTTTTTCCTTTAGGAATTTTGAGCCATCATATTGTACATTTACTTAAAAAGCACCGCTAATTTAAGATATTGAAGCTACAATTCACGTAATTTAGATTAAAAATATAAAAGGTACAAGATGACTACTACAGAAGCATTCGCATTACTAGAAGATGCAAATACATCCGCTGAGACTTTAGCCGAGTTAAGTACAGATGAAAATCCATTTGTTCTTGTGCGTGTAGCCGCACATATGAACACATCTACAGAGACACTAACTATGTTAAGTAAAAGTGAAATTCCTCTGGTAAAACAATTTGTTGCAGAACATATCAATACACCCACGGAAACCTTAGTTGCATTAAGTGCAGATTGTGATCTTGACTATTGGATTGCAGGAAACCCCAAAACACCAGTAGAGCTACTGAAAAAGTTTGGTAAACATGAAAATGAAAATATCAGAGCCTCTGTTGCTGTGAATCCAAGTACACCATCTGAGACTTTAGATGCTTTAATGATAGATGAAAATGAAGATGTGAGAGCAGCTGTTATGAAAAATCCTGTTATCCAAGCTAAGACAGAAAATACTTAGTATTTAAAGCTTAGTCATCATCCTCATCTTCATCAAATAGCCCAAGATTATCCATAAATTGATTGGCTAACATATTGGCTTTGGTGTAAAATTTATCTGCAACTTCTGTGACATATAGACGATGCACAACCTCATGAAATAGTAGAAGCCATCGCTCGAACATTTCAGGTGTTAGTCGTCCTAAAAAAGCATGTGGAGGGTAGGGGTGCCCACCATAACCTATTTTCCCTGTCATCATCAACATCCAAAAATTATATAAGGTACTAAGATGCTCATACCATTTGCCACCATTGAGGTCAGAACCTAAGGCTTTTATAAAGACAGGTCCAACCAGTTCATCTTTGAGTATAATGGTATAAAACTCATGTACCATCTCCTCAATATTGGCTCTATCTACTGTATCATGAAGCATCATATTTCCTTAGACTAATTAAGCTTTGTGAAAACCAAGTATATGACCAAAAAGCTTGTCTTCGGTCAGTCCCATTTTTGCAGATGTCATCAAGTTGTTGTCTTGGTAGTACTTGACCAATGCTTGTGGGTCTTGACCTGTCATGGTCGCTTGGTAACCAAGTGCCGCGATAACCTCTTGCTCATGAACATCTATCCCCTCTCTTTTAGCTAAAGCCTCAACAATAAGAGACTTCTTAATGCTCTCTCTTGCCTCAGCTCGGACAGACTCTCTTAGCTCATTAAATTTACCCTTGTCTTCCATATATGACTTATGTTGTTCTTCAGTAAATCCTCTTGTTTTCTCACGAACTTTTGCATCTATCTCTGTCTCAACAATATTGTTTGGTAGCGTAAAGTCAAATTTAGCAAGAAGTGCTTCTACTATTTTAGGTTTCAAATCACTCATATAGATTTTTGAAAGTTCTTCAGCAGTGACTTGTTCTGAAAATTGTGCCTTAAGTGTAGCAAGTGTAGCATCTGGTTTTTGAAGTATTTTTTTGGCAAAATCATCATCAATAGTCTCTGCTTTTTGTTCTTGTATTTCATGGAGTCTTACAACAAACTTTGCTTCTTTCCCTGCTAAATCTTCTGAAGAGTAGTCTTTTGGAAAGGTGACAATAATATCTTTTTGTTCTCCATATTCCAACCCAAGTAATTGTTCTTCAAATCCAGGTATAAATGAGTTAGAACCTACCTTAATATTGAACTTTTCAGCACTTCCACCTTCAAAAGCAACATCATCAATATAGCCTGTAAAGTCAATGACTGCTACATCGCCATTTTCTATAGGTTTCTCTTTTTCAATTTTAGTAAAAGGTGCTTGTTTTTGGGCAAATTCCAATATTTTTGCATCAACCGCTGCAGCATTTGCCGTGGGTTTAGCATAACTAGGAGCAATTTCATTATAGTCAATATTTACATCTATCTCAGGACTCACAGCCATCTCAACCTCAAAATAGATACAATCATCTTGCTGTTCATATTTTTTGAGTGCAGGTTGACCTAGTATATTTTCAACATCCAAGTTACCTTTTTTGATACCAGCATCAATAAAATCTTTAAAAACTTGACTTGCAGCATCTTGTTCTATGGTGTCATTGCCAGCTTCACCCTCTTTACTTTCCTTGGAATCATTTTCTTTGGAAACATTTTGCTTAAGCGTGGCAACTTTCTCTTCAATGAGGCTGTTCTCAACAGTACCACTCATAATATAGTTTACATCATCTACTTTTTCTACAGTAATTTTCACAACTATCCTTTTGTGTTTAATGGCGTAATTTTAGCATTATTGCCTAAAATTAACGTTTTAACCATAAAGATAAGCAGGATACTGTACTTAAGCCGTATCACCTATGTGCATTGCTGTCTCAGAGTCCCATCTGGAGATATGTAAGATAATCCAATGTTTAAACTCATCTTCTAAAAATGTTTTTACTGCCTTAGGATTTTTGTTTTTATCCCAGTCCTCTTGAACATCTTTTAGCTTTTTTCTCATAGTATCATGTTCAGATTTATGCATTTGTAAAGCATAAAATTTACCCTGCTCCATCATCTCTTCTTCAGTAGAAAAATGGTCTTCTACATCAAACTGAACCACTTTAAACAATGCATCTATTGTGTCTATATCTTTAGCTATAACAGCATCATGAAAATCATTAATAATATCTATCTCCTCTTCATGAAGCATATTCATCATAGCATTTGAGACTTGTTGTACCGCTTCTCTTGGCATTAGCATAGTAAATCCTTTAAAAAATTATAAAAAATTATAG
>JAYEFI010000021.1:14903-19583 GCA_034658615.1 Campylobacterota bacterium | reverse complement strand
TTACCATTTTATATCTTGCAGTACAATGTTTTGATTGTTTATAAAGATATTGTAGTACCCCTCCCCAGATAACTGCGGCACCCAGCAAAGAAAGGTGGGCTGCTATGTTCCCATCCTGACCCATTGTCCTTCAGTACTGTTGCACAGGTCTGAAAAGAGGCGAGAGAATTTTAGCTAAACATAGCTTATACTAAGGCTTACTCCTCTTCATCGTTAATGACTGACCATTCGTTAAAAGGGAGTGCTTCAAAGTTGAGGTAGTCGATATTGTAGGTATAACTGTTAGCAACGGTGACTATGGTGACTTTTTGAATGTTGTGTTGCTGGTATAGTGAGAACTTTGTTTGAGACTTTAGCCAAAGGCTCTCTTCACTCTCAAAAGGTGCGGAGATAATAAGCTCATTTGCTTGTGTGATGTAGCCATGTATGCCCAGTGTTTGTGCATGTATGTTGTGCTTTATGAGTGCCAAGGCAACCATCGTGTCAAACTGAATAATAAAAGGTTGTCCTAGTGTTAGGTATTTGGCAAAAGCAAAGTCGAAAAGAAACATCTTTTTTCTTGACTTCTCATGGCGATCTTCTATAAACACTATAAGCTTTTCTTGCGTAAATGCTTTCATAGTTTTGTACAACCAGTCTTTAGAGACCTTAAATTTCTCTTTTGCAAAGGTATAGACTTGGTGTGTCGTGAGGTGTTTGGTATGGTGTTGGGCGAGAATGAGAAGAAGTTTTTGCTCACTTTGGCTAAAAGAGGAGAAAAAAAAAGTTTTCATAAGTTGCGTACTGTGTTTAGGGTTTTGTGCTATGAGAGGCAATGTACCTAAGCGTAAAAAATGGTTAAAACCTTGGTTATTGACATAGCTATTTTCAAAGGCCAAGAACTCTTCATAGTCAAGAGGAAAAAGCTCTATGGGCTTTAAATGTTCAGAAGTAAGTTTAATGCGTGACAGTACAATAAGTCTATGGACATCTGGAAACTTTTCTAAATAGCCCTCTTCGTAGTGGTCTAGAACAAGTATTTGTATTTTTTCTTTATCTATAAATTGTTGTAGTTTAAGAGATGTCATAGACGCAAAGAGAAGTTTAGGATCTTGCAAGTCAATATAGAGGGTATCATTTGTGTCATCTTGGCTAAGTAGATTAAGAAGAAGAGAAGTTTTGCCTGCACCGCGTACACCATAAAGATTGATATCTTCTTCTAGGGTAAGGAGACACTTGCGCTGGAAGAAGTGATGGGTTTGGGGTATTTTGTTTTGGCAGTATTCAAGTATTTCCATGTTTGCAATCCATAATATTCCTTTTTAAAAGGAAACAATTTATTTTATTGTAGCAGTTTTAGGCTAAAAAGTATTTTACGTTTTAGAAAATTTGGGTACAATACGCGTTCCTAAATTTATGTTAGAGGGCTACAGTAACTGTAATTGCCCTGTGTTTAGGCACCTTAGCTTTGCTATGCTAACGAGTTCTTTTAAAGGTAAAATATGGAAAAAATTAGATTGAAGCTTAAAGCTTATGATCATAGAGTACTAGACAGATCAGTTGCTGCTATCGTAGATGCAGTTAAACGTACAGGTGCAGAAATTAGAGGGCCAATTCCAATGCCAACTAAATTCAAAAGCTATACTGTTCTTAAATCACCACACGTGAACAAAAAAGCGCGTGATCAGTTTGAGATTAGAATTCACGGAAGAATGATTGACATCGTTTCAGCGACTTCAGATACTATTGATTCACTTATGAAGTTGGATCTAGCACCTGAGATTGAAGTTGAAATTAGATCAATGGGCAAGTAGGAGTAGAGCATGGAATTTATTATTGAAAAAATTGGTATGAGCAGAACTGTTGACGTACCAGCTGTTCCAGTAACACTTCTTAAAGTTATTGAAACTAAAGTTTGTGAAGTGAAAGAAGACGGTAAAGCGCTTGTAGCGTATAACTCAAGTAAAAAACTTAATAAAAGCATTGAAGGTCAGCAGACTAAATTTGGTGTTTCTAAAGAGTTTAACAAATTTATGACAATTGAAGTGGCTGAAGGTACTGAAGCAGGTGATTTAAGCCTAGAAGCTTTAGCTGAGGCAACACTTGTAAAAACATCTTTAGATACTAAAGGTAGAGGTTTTTCTGGTGGTATGAAGCGTCATAACTTTGGTGGCGGACCAGCATCTCATGGTCACAGATTTGGTAGAAGAATTGGTTCAATTGGTAATGCTGAATGGCCAGGGCGTGTACAACGTGGTAAAAAAATGCCAGGTCAATACGGTAACACAAAAACAACTGTAAAAAATGACATCGTATCATTTGATGCAGAAAATGGTATTTTAGTACTTAAAGGTTCTGTTCCAGGACACAATGGTGCTAGAGGATTAGTAAGGATAGTTAAATAATGAAGACAACAGTAATTAAAACAACAGACCTTCCAGCATCATTTTTAGATGTGCATCCACATAATCTTTACCTTTACTGTAAAGCATATGCATCTGGATTGAGAGCAAATACAGCTCAAACTAAAAATAGATCTGCTGTAAGCGGTGGTGGTAAAAAACCATGGGCTCAAAAAGGTGGAGGACGTGCAAGAGCAGGTTCAACAAGATCTCCTATATTTGTAGGTGGTGGTGTTGCATTTGGTCCAAGTACAAACAAAAATTATGATCAAAAAGTAAATAAAAAGCAAAAAAGACTTGCTCTTATGCATGCGTTAGCTGAAATGGCTGCAAATGAAAAACTTTTGGTTGTTGATACGGTTTCTATTGAGTCTGGTAAAACAAAAGATGCAACAGCATTTGTAAATGGACTTAAGCAAAGAGATGTACTTGTAGTAAAAGAGATGATAGATGATAAGACTTTCTTAGCATTTAGAAACCTTCAAAATGCATATCTTATAGAATCTAATGAGCTTAATGCTTACCTCGCTGCGGCATATCACTCTATCGTGATTGAAAAAGCAGTATTTGATAAATTGACAAAAGAGGCTTAATATGGCAGATATTACAGATATTAAAGCAATTATGTACACAGAGAAGAGTTTATCTCTTCAAGAAGATGGTGTGATTGTAGTTCAAACATCTCCAAGAATGACTAAAAATGGTCTAAAAGAGGTGTTTAAAGAATTCTTTGGCATTAACCCACTTAAAGTAAACTCAATGAGAGTAAACGGCAAAGTGAAAAGATTTAAAGGTATCGAAGGAAAAAGAGCTGATTCTAAAAAGTTCTATGTAACACTTCCAGAAGATGCAAAAATCGAAAGCCTAGCGGTATAAGGAGTAAGAGATGGCAATTAAATCATATAGACCAATAACTCCAGGACGTCGTTGGATGACAAACGTAGACAGTAGTGATATTACGTCTAAACCAACAGTAAGAGCATTACTTAAAAATCTTCCACGTTCAGCAGGTAGAAACAGTAATGGTAGAATTACTTCTCGTCACAGAGAAGCAGGTGCTAAAAAACTTTACAGAATCATCGATTTTAAAAGAAACAAATTTAACGTTGAAGGTACAGTCGCTACTATTGAGTACGACCCATACAGAAACTGTAGAATTTGTCTTGTTAAATACACAGATGGTGACAGAAGATATATTCTTCAGCCAAAAGGTTTAGAAGTAGGTACTAAAATCATGTCAGCAGAAGCAGGACTTGATATTAAAGTTGGTAATACAATGAAGCTTAAATCTATCCCTGTTGGTACATTGGTACACAACATTGAGATGAGCCCAGGACACGGTGGTCAAATGGCACGTTCTGCTGGTACATATGCTCAAATTATGGGTAGAGATGGGAAATACGTTTCTCTTAGACTTCCATCTGGTGAGATGAGATATGTGCTAGGTGAATGTCTTGCAACAATCGGTACCATAGGTAACGAAGAGATTGCAAATGAGGTTGTTGGTAAAGCAGGTAGATCTAGACATAGAGGTATCAGACCTCAGACTCGTGGTTCAGCGATGAACCCTATTGATCACCCACACGGTGGTGGTGAAGGTAAAACGAACTCAGGACGTCACCCAGTATCTCCATGGGGTACACCAGCTAAAGGGTTTAAAACTCGTAAGAAAAAAGCTAGTGATAAACTTATTATCTCTAGAAAGAAAAAAGGTAGGGGCTAAGATATGGCAAGATCGACAAAAAAAGGTCCATTTATCGATGGTCACCTAATGAAAAAAGTATTAGCAGCAAAAGAAGCTGGAGATAAAAAAGCGATTAAAACTTGGTCAAGAAGATCAGTAATTTTCCCTGAGTTTATCGGTTTAACTATCAATGTTCACAATGGTAGACAATTTGTACCTGTATTTGTAACTGAGAACCACGTAGGTTACAAGCTTGGTGAATTTGCACCAACAAGAACATTTAAGGGCCATAAAGGTTCTGTTCAGAAGAAGGTTGGTTAATATGAGTAGAGCATTATTAAAATTTGTAAGAGTTTCTCCTACGAAAGCTAGACTTATTGCTAGAGAAGTACAAGGTATGAATGCTGAACTTGCACTTGCAGCACTAGAGTTTATGCCTAACAAAGCAGCAGGTATCGTTTCTAAAGTTATTGCATCTGCAGTAGCAAACGGTGACTTTGAACCAGAAGAAGTAACGATTACTTCTTGTAGGGTTGACAAAGCTGCCGTGATGAAAAGATGGAGACCAAGAGCTAGAGGTACAGCTTCTAGAATCATTAAGCCAACAGCACACAT
>JAYEFI010000021.1:0-14803 GCA_034658615.1 Campylobacterota bacterium | reverse complement strand
ACGGTGACTTTGAACCAGAAGAAGTAACGATTACTTCTTGTAGGGTTGACAAAGCTGCCGTGATGAAAAGATGGAGACCAAGAGCTAGAGGTACAGCTTCTAGAATCATTAAGCCAACAGCACACATTCTTGTTGAAGTTGGTGTAGCTGAAAAAACTGAGAAGGAAGCGTAATGGGTCAAAAAGTAAATCCTATAGGTCTTAGACTTGGAATTAACAGAAACTGGGAATCAAGATGGTTTCCTGCTAAAGCAAGAACTGCAGAGTTTATTGCTGAAGATTATAAGATTAGAAAATTTCTTAAAAAAGAGCTTTACTATGCTGGTGTTTCTAACATTATCATCGAAAGAACAGTAAAAAAATTAAGAGTAAATATTGTAACAGCTAGACCTGGTATTATCATTGGTAAAAAAGGTGCTGATATTGAAAAGTTGAAAGCAACACTTATCAAAATGCTTGGTAAAGATGTGGCTATTAACATTAAAGAAGAGAAACGTCCACAAGCTTCTGGGCAACTTGCAGCTGAAAACGTTGCAATGCAACTTGAAAGAAGAACTGCATTTAGACGTGCGATGAAAAAAGTTATTCAAGGTGCACTTAAATCAGGTGCAAAAGGAATTAAAGTTTCTGTTTCTGGTAGACTTGGTGGTGCTGAAATGGCAAGAACTGAGTGGTACTTAGAAGGTCGTGTTCCTCTTCATACACTTAGAGCTAAAATCGATTATGGTTTTGCTGAAGCACATACAACTTATGGAATCATAGGTATTAAAGTATGGATCTTTAAAGGTGAGGTACTTGCTAAAGGTATCCAAGATGAGCCAAAAGAAGAGAAAAAAGGTGGTCGTAAACCACGTCAAAAGAGAGGTGAATAACGATGTTAATGCCTAAAAGAACCAAATGGAGAAAGCAACAAAAAGGCCGTAATCGCGGTAAGTCTTTCAACGGTAATAAAATAGAATTTGGTGATATTGCAATCAAAGCTGTAGAAGCGGGCAGAATTGACTCACGTCAAATAGAAGCTGCACGTATTTCTATGACTAGAAAAATTAACAGAACAGGTAAAACTTGGATTAGAGTTTTCCCAGATAAGCCACTTACTGCTAAGCCACTTGAAACAAGAATGGGTAAAGGTAAAGGTGCTGTTGATAGATGGGTAATGAATATTAAGCCAGGAAGAATTATTTTTGAAATGACAGGCGTAGAAGATGATTTGGCTAGAGAAGCCTTAACATTAGCAATTCATAAAATGCCATTTAAGTGTAAAATCATCGCTTTAAAGGATTCAAATGAAGTATATTGATATTAAAGAATTAAGCGAAGCGGAATTGAAAGCTATGCTTAAAGAGAAAAAACTAGAGTTGTTTACGTTAAATGCAAAGCAGAAGACTATGCAATTAACAAACACTACTGAGTTAAGAGTAGCGAAAAAAGATATCGCTAGAATTCAGACAGCATTAACTGCTGCTACGAAGTAAGGGGTAGACATGCCAAAAAGACAAATACAAGGTACTGTGATTAAGAAGGCTGGAGACAAAACTGCAACTGTTTTAGTTGAAAGAAGAGTACTTCACCCAAGATATCACAAGACTGTAAAAAGATTTAAAAAATATCTTATTCATGATGAGAAAAATACAATCAATGTTGGAGATACTGTATCTGCAATTGAGTGTAGACCTCTTTCTAAGACAAAAAGTTTTAGACTTCTTGAAGTACTTAAAGAAGTTCAAAAAGGAGAGGTAGAATGATACAAGGTTTTACAAGATTAACTGTAGCAGACAACTCTGGTGCAAAAGAGATTATGTGTATTAAGGTTCTTGGTGGATCTAAGAGAAGATATGCATCTGTTGGTGACGTGATTGTTGCTTCTGTAAAGAAAGCACTACCAACAGGTAAAGTGAAAAAAGGTAAGGTTATAAAAGCAGTTGTTGTAAGAACGCACAAAGAGATCCAAAGAGAAAATGGTTCACTTATTCGTTTTGATGACAATGCCGCTGTAATCATTGATGAGAAAAAAGAACCAATTGGTACACGTATCTTTGGTCCTGTTGCTCGTGAAACAAGATATGCAGGTTTTATGAAAATTGTATCACTTGCACCGGAGGTATGGTAGTATGGCTAAGACATTTAAAATCAAAAAAGGTGACCAAGTAATGGTTATCGCTGGTGATGATAAAGGTACAACTGGAGAGGTTCTTCAAGTACTGACTAAAAAAGATGCAGTAATTGTAGCTGGTTGTAAAATGGCTAAAAAAGCTGTAAAACCAACTGAAGAGAACAAAGATGGTGGATTTGCTAATGTTGAAATGCCAATCCATATCTCAAATGTAAAAAAAGTAGAGGCGTAATTTTATGAGTAGAATGAAGCAAAAGTACAATGACATCATTCCTGCACTACGTGAAGAGTGTGGGATTACGAACCCGATGCAGACACCTAAGCTTGAAAAGATAGTTATCTCTGTGGGTGCTGGTGAAGAGGGGAAAGACTCTAAGCTAATTGCAAACATGCAAGATACTATTTCTCTTATTGCTGGTCAAAAAGCAGTAGTAGTTACAGCTAGAAAATCAGTTGCTGGTTTTAAGGCTAGAGAAGGTGCTCCAACAGGTATTAGAGTTACACTTAGAGGTGACAATATGTATAACTTCTTTGACAAACTAGTTTCTATTGCTCTTCCAAGAGTAAAAGATTTTAGAGGAACACCTAGAAAAGGTTTTGATGGTCGTGGTAACTATAACTTCGGTCTTCAAGAGCAGCTAATGTTTCCAGAAGTTGAGTTTGATAATATAATTAAAACTCATGGTATGAACATTGTTATAGTAACAAGTACTGAATCTGATAAAGAAGGTTTCGCGCTTTTAGAAAAGCTCGGAATGCCTTTTGCTAAAGGGAGAAACTAATGGCTAAGAAATCAATGATTGCTAAACAGAAAAGAACCCCTAAGTTCTCTTCTAGAGCATATACAAGATGTAATATTTGTGGTAGACCTCACTCGGTATACAGAGACTTCGGACTTTGTCGTGTGTGTTTAAGAAAAATGGCTAACGAGGGGTTAATCCCTGGTATGCGTAAAGCAAGCTGGTAAGGAGAATAATAAAATGATGACAGATATAGTTGCAGACTCTCTTACACGTATAAGAAATGCTGCGCAAAGAAAACTAGACGTTACAACACTACTTCACTCTAAGACAATTGAATCAACAGTATCTATTTTGGTAGATAAAGGGTATTTGGAAAGTTTTAAAGTAAAAGAAGATGGAAACAAAAAAACAATTAAAGTGGTTCTTAAATATGACGAAAATGAAAAAAGCGTGATTAATGAACTTAAAAAGATATCTAAGCCTGGTCGTCGTGTACACCAAGGTAAAGACGATATCAGAACATTTAAAAATGGTTACGGTACTTTAGTGGTTTCTACTTCTAAAGGTGTTATTGCTAATGACGAAGCATTTAAGCTTGGTGTTGGTGGTGAAGTAATCTGTAGTATTTGGTAAGGAGAAAAGATGTCAAGAGTAGGAAAAAGACCAGTTACTGTGGCAAGTGGTATTGATGTATCACTAGACGGTACATGTCTCGTGGCTAAGAAGGGCAATCTTGAAAAAAGACTTGAAACACATGGTAGAGTAGAAATCAGTATCGACGGTGCTGCTGTGAACTTTGCTAGAGTAGGTGAAGAGAAGCAAGATGCTGCATACTGGGGAACTTACAGAGCTTTATTTAACAATATTATTATTGGTTTAGATAAAGGGTATGAAAAGTCTTTAGAAATCAACGGTGTTGGTTACAGAGCAGCTGTACAAGGTAAAGTACTTACTTTACAACTTGGACACTCTCACCCAATTGAATTTTCTATTCCAGAAGGTTTAGAGATTAGTGTTGAAAAGAACATTGTAAAAATCAAAGGTTCTGATAAGCAGGCCGTAGGTCAAGCAGCTGCAGAAATTAGATCATTCAGACCACCAGAGCCTTACAAAGGTAAAGGTGTGAAGTATACTGATGAGCATATCATTAGAAAAGCTGGTAAAGCAGCTGGTAAGTAAGGAGCGGGTAGATGTTAAAAAGTATTCAAAAAAGAAAAAATAAACTTCGCGCGCAAAGAAAAGCTAGAGTTAGAGGTAAAATCTTCGGTACAGAAGAACTTCCAAGACTCTCAGTATTTAAGTCTAACAAATATTTCTATGCACAAGCAATCAATGACACTACTGGTGTTACATTGGTATCAGTAGATGGTAGAAAACTTGGTTTGAAATCTAACCAAGAAGATGTTAAGAAAGTGGCTGCCCAAATGGCTCAAAATCTTGCTTCTAAAAACATTGAAAATGTTGTATTCGACAGAAATGGTTACCTATACCATGGTGTTGTTGCATCATTTGCTGATGCGCTTAGAGAAGCCGGAATTAAGTTTTAAGGAAGCATGATGCAAAATAATAATAAAAATGAAGAAGTCGAAAAAGAATTCGAAGAAGTAATTGTTAATATCGGTCGTGTTACTAAAGTTGTAAAGGGTGGTAGAAGATTTAGATTTACTGCACTTGTAGTGATTGGTGACAAAAAAGGTACAGTTGGATATGGATTTGGTAAAGCCAAAGAAGTACCAGATGCAATTAAAAAAGCAGTTGATGATGCACATAAAAACCTTGTAAAGGTTAATGTTAAAGGAACAACAATCGCTCATGACATTGAACATAAGTTCAATGCAAGTAGAATTGTCCTAAGACCAGCATCTCCAGGTACAGGTGTTATTGCTGGTGGTGCTGCTAGACCAGTACTTGAGCTTGCAGGGATTCAAGATATCCTTACAAAATCTATCGGTTCTAACAACCCAAATAACTTAGTAAGAGCGACTATACAAGCACTTACTAGAATAAAAGCATAAGGAAGTAATTATGGGTTTACATAATTTACAACCTGCGCCAGGTTCAACGAAAAATAGAAAAAGAGTTGGGCGTGGTCAAGGTTCAGGAACAGGTAAAACAGCTGGACGTGGTAATAAAGGTCAAAAAGCTAGATCTGGTTACAAGGCAAAAAGAGGTTTTGAAGGTGGTCAAATGCCAATTCAAAAAAGACTTCCAAAAGTTGGTTTTACTTCAAGAGTTGAAAAGCCATATGTCATTAATGTAGAAAAAATTAAAGCAGTTGCAGCACTTTCAGAAATCTCTTTAGAGACGATTAAGTCTGTGCATAAGCTTGACAAATCTGTTAAAAGAGTAAAGTTAATTGGTGCTAGTGCAAAAGATCTTGCTACTAAAATCAAAGACGATGCTATTACAACAAGCGGTAAATAGTCATGGGTAACGCTTTAACTCAAAAAATTCTTATTACATTAGGGTTCTTATTTGCGTACAGAGTGTTAGCCTATGTTCCAACACCAGGTGTTGACTTAGCTGTTATCAAAGAGTTCTTTGATAGCAATGCTAACAATGGTGTTGGTATGATGAATATGTTCTCTGGTGGAGCCGTTGAACGTTTAAGTATTATCTCCTTAGGTATTATGCCTTACATTACAGCATCTATTGTAATGGAACTTCTCTCAGCAACTTTCCCAGCACTTGGTCAAATGAAAAAAGAGCGTGATGGTATGCAAAAATATATGCAAATTATTCGTTATTTTACAATTTTCATTACTGTTGTTCAAGCTATTGGTGTCTCTATGGGGCTTCAAGGTATGACAGGACGTGCAGGACAAAGTGCTGTGATGATTGACCCTATGACGTTTACTATCTTAACAACATTCTCTATGCTAGCAGGAACAATGTTGCTTATGTGGATTGGTGAACAGATAACACAAAAAGGTATTGGTAATGGTATTTCACTTATTATCTTTGCTGGTATTGTCTCTGGATTACCATCTGCTATTGGTAGTACAGTAGGTCTTGTGAACTCTGGAGAGATGAACTTCTTAGTAGTACTTGGTATTTTAGCTATTATGCTTATTACTATCTTGTCTATTATTTATGTTGAGCTTGGTGAGAGACGTGTGCCTATCTCTTACTCAAGAAAAACAATCATGCAGAATCAAACAAAAAGAGTGATGAACTACATTCCAGTCAAGGTAAACCTTTCTGGTGTAATTCCTCCTATTTTTGCTTCGGCAATACTTATGTTTCCACTTACAATGTTACAATCTAGCAATTCAGATATTGCAAAAGCAGTTGCAGATTCTTTAGCACCTGGTGGATTGACGTTTAATGTGGCTACATTTTTACTTGTAATGTTCTTTGCATTTTTCTATGCATCAATTGCATTTAATGCCAAAGACATTTCAGACAACTTGAAAAAACAAGGTGGGTTTATTCCTGGTGTAAGACCAGGAGAGCAAACCAAAGAGTTCTTAAATGAAGTCGCAAGTAGATTGACAGGCTCAGGTGCAGTGTACCTAGCAATTATTTCTACGATACCATTTATGATTATCTCAGGTATGGGAGCATCCTTCTATTTTGGTGGGGTTGCTGTACTTATTATTGTTCAAGTTGCACTTGATACAATGAGAAAAATCGAAGCACAAAGAACAATGAACCAATATGATACACTAGGTAATGTAGGTCTATAATGGCTATTGCGCTTAGAAAACCTAACGAAATCGCCAAGCTTAAAAAAGCTGGCGAGATAGTTGGGCTTACATTAGAATATCTTCAAAATATTGTCAAACCTGGCATGACTCTCAAAGAAATCGATACTTTAGGTGAAACATTTGTACGTAATCATGGAGCGGTACCTTCATTTAAAGGACTCTATGGATTTACAGGATCAGTGTGTACTTCGCTCAATGAAGTGTGCATACATGGTGTACCCGATGACAGAGTGCTTGAAGAGGGAGATGTATTGGGTCTAGATATTGGTACAAAATTAGATGGTTATTTTGGTGATGCAGCTATTACAATGGGTGTGGGCCAAATATCTAAAGAAGACGAAGCTTTAATAGAATGTTCTAAAAATGCACTATATACAGCTATTGAAGCTATTAAGCCAGGTATGCGTTTTAAAGAGCTTACTAAGGTATTGGAAGAGAGTATTACGGATGCTGGTTTTTTCCCTTTGCGTGACTATTGTGGGCACGGTATTGGCACTAAGCCACATGATGAACCAAATATTCCCAATTATTTAGAAGGCAAAGCAAACCAAGGACCTAAAATAAAGAATGGTATGGTTTTTTGCTTAGAACCAATGGTATGTAAAAAGAGTGGAAAACCACTATTGCTTGACGACAAATGGTCGGTAATCAGTGAGGACAGACTAAGAACTGCACACTATGAACATCAAGTTGCGGTAGTAGATGGAAAAGCTATTATTTTGACAAAAGCACCCACTTCACTATAGACACACAATAAGTTTATAGAGTAGATAATAATTAATTGTAAAGGAATACAATGGCAAAAGATGACGTAATTGAAATTGACGGAAAAGTGGTTGAAGCTTTACCAAACGCAACATTTAGAGTAGAGTTAGACAATAAGCATATAGTACTTTGTCATATTGCAGGCAAGATGAGAATGCACTACATTAAAATACTACCTGGTGATACAGTAAAAGTTGAATTGACTCCATACAGCCTTGATAAAGGTCGTATTACTTTTAGGTATAAATAGCGGTGCAGGGTGTTGTCCCCCGACAACACCAAATATAAGCATGATATCGGTCTTGTGAGGGCGTAACACCCTACAATTCCCCTTACATAAGAAAACATCAAGAAATATTTCGGTATAATCCCCCTCCCTATTACTATAGGTATAGGAAACTGCGCGAAGAATCTTTGATTAATTTTGCACTGATTACTCAAGGGTTGGATAGTGTACATCATCTATCCACGCAAAAATAAAGACAGCAATGTCTAGGTGCAAGAGCATTAAGCTCTACTATAAATAACGTAGGAGTTAACCATGAAGGTTAGACCATCAGTAAAGAAGATGTGTGATGATTGTAAAGTCATTAAACGCAAGGGTATCGTACGCGTGATTTGTAAAAATCCAAAACACAAACAAAGACAAGGATAAACATGGCTCGTATTGCAGGGGTTGATTTACCACAGAAAAAAAGAATGGAGTATGCACTTACTTACATTTTTGGTATTGGTTTAAAAACATCAAGAGATATTTTGAACAGAACAGGTGTTGATTTTAACATTAGAGTGCATGAGCTTACAGATGCTCAAGCAGCTCTTATCCGTAATGATATTCAAGAGAATGTTATGGTGGAAGGTGATCTTAGAAAAAAAGTAACTTTAGACATTAAAGCACTTATGGACTTAGGATCGTACAGAGGACTTAGACACAGAAGAGGGCTACCTTGTCGTGGTCAAAAAACAAAGACAAATGCGCGTACTAGAAAAGGTAAGCGTAAGACTGTCGGCGCGGCGTAAGGAGTAGTTAAATATGGCTAAGAAAAAAGCAAAAAAAAGTATAGCGAAAGCAGTAGTGTACGTAGCTGCAACTTTCAACAATACAGTTATTACTGTAACAGACGAAATGGGAAATGTAATCGCATGGAGTTCAGCTGGATCACTTGGATTTAAAGGTTCTAAAAAATCAACACCATTTGCAGCAACAGAAGCTGTACAAGATGCTATGAATAAAGCAATGGAAAATGGCGTTAAAGAAGTAGGAATTAAAGTACAAGGTCCTGGTTCTGGTAGAGATACTGCTGTTAAAGCAATTGGTGCAACTGAAGGAATTAGAGTAACATTTTTAAAAGATATTACACCACTTCCTCATAATGGTTGTAGACCACCGAAAAAACGTAGAGTATAAGAGAAGGGAATAAATATGGCTAGATATAGAGGTCCCGTAGAGAGACTAGAAAGAAGACTTGGCGTTGATTTAGGATTGAAAGGTGAGCGTAGACTCAGTGGTAAATCTGCATTAGAAAAAAGACCTTATGCTCCAGGGCAACATGGTCAAAGAAGAACAAAGATTTCAGAGTATGGTCTTCAGCTTCAAGAGAAGCAAAAAGCGAAGTTTATGTATGGTGTTTCTGAAAAACAATTTAGAGCACTTTACAAAGAAGCAAACTCAAAAGAAGGAAATACAGGTTCTATTCTTATTCAACTTCTTGAGCAAAGACTTGACAACGTAGTATACAGAATGGGTTTTGCAACGACTAGAGCGTCTGCTAGACAATTTGTAAACCACGGGCATGTACTTGTAGATGGTAAGAGAGTAGATATTCCTTCATTTAGAGTAAAAGCAGGTCAAAAAATTGAAATTAGAGAAAAAAGTAAAGCAAATCCTCAAATTGTTAGAGCCATTGAATTGACTAACCAAACTGGTATGGTTGAATGGGTTGATATGGATAAAGAGAAACTTTTTGGTCTTTTTACAAGAATTCCTGAAAGAGATGAAATCTCTATTCCAGTTGAAGAGCGTCTAATCGTTGAGCTATACTCTAAATAATACATAAGTAAAGGCTATTGATGAGAAAAATTAAAATTGCACCATTTATGCCATCTGAGGTAGAGGTAAATGAAGTTAGTACAAATAATGCTGAAATCATTGCTTACCCTTTTGAAAGTGGTTATGCTGTAACCCTTGCACATCCACTTAGAAGACTTATTTTAGGTTCTTCTATTGGGTATGCTCCAATATCTGTGAAGATAGAAGGTGCAGCACATGAGTTTGATAACATCAGAGGTATGCATGAAGATGTTGCTGTATTTATTATTAATCTTAAGAATATTCGTTTTAAAATTAAAGACGAAAGTGACAGAGTTGAAGTCAAATACTCTTTTACTGGGCACAAAGAAGTATCAGCACAAGATCTAAACAATGATCAAATAGAAGTTGTTAATGGTGATTTACCATTGGCAACTTTAAATGAAGATGCAGAGCTTAATTTTACTGTAGTAATCTCTAAAGGTATTGGTTATGTACCAAGTGAAGACCTAAGAGATGATGTTGCAACTGATGCGATTGCGTTGGATGCTTTTTTTACTCCAGTGAAAAAAGCGAACTATAGAATTGAGCCAGTACTTGTAGAAGACAATCCTAATTTCGAAAAGATTGTTTTTGATATTGAAACAGATGGACAATTGGGACCGGTGGAAGCATTTACCAATGCTTTAGAAGTGATGAACAAGCAACTTTCTGTTTTCAACGGAGTACTTGATGTCAATATTTCTACAACACCATTAAAGAGAAGCAGTGACGATGGTGAGTTAAAACCATTCATGGTTACTGTTGACAGCTTGGGACTAAGCGCTAGATCATTTAACTCATTAGATAGAGCAGGAATGAAATATCTTGGTGAGCTTGTATTGATGAGTGAAAATGAGATTAAAAATATCAAAAATCTTGGTAAAAAATCTCTTGATGAAATCAATGAATGTCTCGTAGAACACGGGTATGGTTCAGACTATGAACTACCAGATCATACAAGAGCAAATCTTGTTAAAAAGATAGAGCAACAAAAAGTATAATACTTTTTGTTGATTCTTTTATATAGTAAATAAAGGACAAACATGAGACATAAGCATGGTTACCGTAAACTAAGCAGAACATCTGCACATAGAGCGGCACTTCTTAAAAACCTTTCTATTGCCTTAACAAAAGAGGGTAGAATTGAGACAACATTGCCAAAAGCAAAAGAGCTTAGATCATACTACGAAAAGCTTATTACAAAAGCTTCAAGTGGTGATTTTAATGCACATAGAGCTATTTTTGCAATGTTACAACATAAAGAGATTACAAATACAATAGTAAATGAAATCGCTCCAAAATACGCAGATAGAAACGGTGGTTACACTCGTATTATCAAAACGCGTATGAGAAAAGGTGATGCAGCACCTATGGCAATTATAGAACTCGTATAAGTTTTATAATTCAACTGTATCTCAAGGCATTGCCTTGAGAGTAATTACTTTCTATCTAACTACTTTTCACATATTCCATATTTTTTCATTGACAAAGAAACACTTTTAGTGTATAACTCACTAAATAGATGCATGATATAATAATTTTACTATGCATGCGTTATAATAATATTAATAATGATTAAAAGGATATAGATTGATTCCATTTACAGATGAAGAGCTAGAACCAGCAGTGATGAGTGTCATAGATAAAGTGAGACCTTCAATTCAATTGGATGGTGGCGATATTACACTTATTAGTATTTTAAATGGTAAGGTTTATGTACAGCTTCAAGGGGCATGTGTTGGCTGTGGATCTTCAGGCACTACTATTAAGTTTGGTGTTGAAAGACAAATGCAGACACTTATACATCCAGAAGTATCTGTTGTCAATGTGCCACATGGTTTTGAAGACAAGTTAGATCAAATAATATAGTTATGAATAAAATAAATCAAGAGGTACTTTTAGAAAGAGCAGAGAATGAATTTCTCCAAGGGGATTTTATGAATGCTTTACGTTCTTATGGATTGATACTAAAAGATTATCCTAGTCTTGATGAAGCTATGATTGGTGTTTATCTTTCAGACCTGGGTGTCGAGAGTGGAGAAGAGGCACAAGCACTGTTCGACTATTATCAAATCATTAAAGAAGAAAAGACAAACGCTGTAGAGATTATTGATGGTCTTATTGACTCCTTGGATCACTCTAAGCTTGACATACAAAAACTTTTGGTCGATCCATTTGAAGAGCAGCTAGAGTATGAAGATGGCATACGCTATAGCGACTTTATGGACTTGGTTGAGAGTAGAGAATCTTTTAAAAGAACATTTGAAGATATTATGTTTTCTACTAGGGTGATGATTACCAATAAAGATGAGTTTATAGATTTTGTGACAAAGTTATCGGAAGAGGGTTTTGACGAAATGGTATTGAGGTATCTTGACACCACTTCACACCTTTTTGGGAACGACCAAGATGTATTGGCACTTTACAATGTTGTCAAAGGACATAAGTAGTGGTACTTGATTTTAACTTACAAGAGGGATACACTAAAATTAGTGATGACACCTCCAAATTAGACAATAAAACGTTATTTTTGTTGACAGAACAAAATAAAAACTATTATGCAAAACTTGCAAGCAAACCTGAAGCAATTACACCATCAGATCTTATCGATTTGTGGAATATTTCTACTATGAAAGTAGTGGGGGTCACTGGAACCAATGGTAAGACAACTGTAACCGCAGCTATTTATTCATTTTTGCTTGACCTTGATGAAAAGCCTGCTTTGCAAGGTACACGTGGTTTATTTGCCAAAGAGAAGCGTATAGAAGAGAAGAGTATGACCACGCCCTCTATACTTGAAACATTACATAACATGAAGCAAACTTTTGATTTGGGGTGTCATTATTTTATTATGGAAGTAAGCTCTCATGCTATTGATCAAAAACGCATAGAAGGGCTGAGCTTTGCTTTAAAAGTCCACACCAATGTCACGTCTGACCATTTAGACTATCATGGTACTGTTGAAGAGTACAGACGTGTTAAAAGTTTGTTCTTTGCCGATGAAACGCCAAAGCTTTTAAACAAAGATGATATTAAAAACATCACCTATAATCCTAAAGGTGCACAAAGTTATGGCGTAGATGAGCCTGCAACATTTAAAGTACAAGCGTTTTCACTCCTTCATGGTATTACCGCAGGCATTAAACATTTAAGAGATGAAGAGACATTTCACTCTCCTATGGTTGGACTTTTTAACTTGTTTAATCTTATGGCGGCTATTGGTTCTGTACAAATGCTTACAGGTAGACCTGTAGCTCAGATATGTGAAGTGGTAGAGCGTTTTGCAGGTGTATCTGGACGCATGGAAGTAGTGAGTCAAAACCCCTTAGTAATTGTAGATTTTGCACATACAGATGATGGGATGCATGCAGTAATGGAGTCCATGAAAGACAGAGACATCTCTGTGGTTTTTGGTGCAGGTGGAAACCGTGACAAAGAGAAACGTCCACGCATGGGTGCGGTGGCAGGACGTTATGCCAATAAAATTTATGTTACCTCTGACAACCCACGTGATGAAGTTCCTGAATATATACTTGAAGACATTCTTGTAGGGCTTCATGGCAAAGAGGGTGTCACTGCTTGTCCAGATAGACGCCTTGCTATTAAACTTGCATTAGATGCACTTGAAGAGAACGAAGTCTTGCTTATTCTTGGTAAGGGAGATGAGGATTACCAAGAGATTAAAGGCGTGAAACATCCTTTTGATGATAGAGTTGTGGTCAGAGAACTACTCAAATAGTAGAATATGGGGAAGTCATGAAGAAAATAATTTTAGTAATTATGATGTTAACTAGCAGTATTTCACTTCAGGCTTTTAGTTTTGATGACTTAAAAGATAAAGTTGAAAAACGTATAGAAGATTTTAAAAAGTTTCGTAACCCTTCCGATATGAGTGCAAAAGAAGTTGTGGAGACGATGAGCATGGGGGTGCTAAGTACGGACATCATTACTAAAGCATTTAAACAAGCCTTAAAAATAGGTGTTGACAAAGCTGTTGACACCTTAGGTAAAAAAGATGGGTTTATGGGTAATGCTGCGACTAAAATCCCTCTTCCTCCACCATTTTCTCAAATGGAAGAGATGATGAGAATGGCTGGTGGTGGTGACATGATAGATGAATTTGTTCTTTCTATGAATAGGGCAGCGGCACGTGCAGCACCACAAACTGCGGGTATATTTGTCGCTTCAGTCGATGATATGTCTTTTAATGACGCGGCAGATATGTTGATGATGGATGGAAGTCCTGCAACAGATTATTTTAAACGACACACAAGAAAAGATTTAAAAAAACTCATTACACCTATTATTGTAAAAGAGATGAAAACAAATCAAGTCTATAAATATTATGATGTCATAAAAAAAGTGGCGAATCCAATGATGAAAACTTTTGCTAAAATGACAAACTTTATGGATATGGCAGAAACACTAGGTATGAAGAAGTATATTCCTCAAAATGCTGTAAACATAGAAGAGTATATTACAGAACATACCATTGATGCTATCTATTTCATGATAGGACAATCAGAAAAAATGATTCGTACAAATCCAGTACACCAAACCACTTCAGAGCTTAGAAAGGTTTTTGGCAAGATTATGCCATAGAAAGAAATCACAAATTTTTATAAGCAAGTAAGCTTTACGTGGGACTGAAGTCTCCACTTCCTTGGGTTCTTACAGAGCCCGAATTTAAATCCAAAGTGCAATTTCTAAACTTTTTTAATTTAATTTTATTATTGAGTTAATACTTATCTATAAATAATATTAAGAAGGAATAAAATAAATACAATACCATTTAAAACAGTTCTCACGGCATGCAATTTTCCCCATCTATGTAAATCAGACAAAGTTTCTTCTGAGTTTGGGTCTACTTCATCTGCCATAAGTCTATGGTTTAATGGCATCATAGCAAAGATAGTATAAGGCCCATTAAGGTGCATGATGAGTGATATGATAAACCAACTCCATTCTCCACTCAACAAAGAAGCTCCCAATGCAGTCAATGAAACGACTATAGATAGCACAAGGACACTTTTGTGTGTCCTGTCAAAAAATGGTTTAAATACCTCTATGGCAGTTGTACTTTTTACCTGAAGCAGCAAAGGGTGTACTACTACCGTCGCAGTGAGTGCTATACCAAAAATGGTACCCATGCCTAAAACCGTCAATAAAATTAGAATTTCATACATATTATTTTCTCTCTTTCCCAAGTTTTGGTCTAAATGAACCCAATATAAGTTCCAAGAGCAATGGCAAGGCATTGGACATACCTATAAGTCCTTCTGTATGTGCTGTGTCTAAAAAAGCTTGACTTACCTGTCCGTCTGCTAGTGATGCTTTAGCAAGCGCTACAAGTTCTGGCATCATAGGTACTAAAAATACAAAAGCATTGATGGTTAAAAATG
>JAYEFI010000020.1:0-5681 GCA_034658615.1 Campylobacterota bacterium | reverse complement strand
TTTTTGAAAAATACTATAAAACTTTAACTTTTAGTCTTAAAAAAAACATTTAGCTAAAGCTTATAGGTAATAAGGAAAGGGTTTGTTTATAATATAAATATTATTAACATTGGAAACAATAGAACAATAGATACTATCTTGTTATATTATCTTCTGATTTTGGTGCTTTAGTGGAAGCATCTTCATCTTTTTCTAATTGTTTTTCTAATTCTCTAGGATTTACATCAGCCTGTTCAAGTGCAATTGTTGTTACAGTGAACCCTTCAGACTTTTTTATATCAACAGCTTGTGCAGACATAACTATTGCTACCATTCCTAGAAATAGTAGAATTATCTTTTCAATGGACATCTTAACTCCTTTTTTAAATTTGTTCAAAATCATTCGAACAAGAGTAGTATATAATAAACGCATTACCTAAGTATTACCTCTGTATATTTTTTAGGTTTCTTTGTCAATAGAATCTTAAGTGCAATTAAATCAGTGTCATTTTTTTGGCTACTAATGACCCTATCATAGTTTTATCTCCATTATAGGATTTCTCACAATACTCTGAAATATGTAGTAAAGTATAGTCATCTTTAAATGTTTTTTCTAATTCACCTTCGAGTAATAAGAAGCTTTTATTGCTAGGTACTTTCGTATTGTCAGCATGATATAAATAGGTTTGATATATGAAAATACCTCCAACTTTCAGTGCTTTCAATATTTGAGAAAAAAGATCACGTTTTAAAAAGTAGGTACATACAATGAGGTCATATTTGTCTTCATCTAGTTTATATGTATCAAAGTCTACTTCAATTGCAGTGATATTTTTTATATTTTGTAATGACTTAATGGCAGTAGAACTAATATCGAGAGCATCTACTAGAAACCCTTTTTTTGCTAAATATTTGCTATGTCTACCCATACCACAGGCAATATCTAGTGTTACATTTCCAGAAGCGAGTGTATGATGTGTTTTTATGAGAGAGATAGGTGTATTTGGTATAGAAGAACTCAGATGTTTTTTATCCCATTTTTTTTGTCTTGTTCTGCCATTTTTAGCCTTGTAAAATCAATTTTTGATATTATTGCATAAAACGATTAAGGCAATAGGATGGCAAAACTTACATTTATATCTTGGAACGTAAACGGCATACGTGCTGTAGATAAAAAAGATGCACTGAAATGGATAGATGAAGCAGATGTGGACTTTTTAGGACTACAAGAAATTAAAGCAGAAGCAGAGCAGATACCAGAGAGTATATTTAGTAGAAACTATAAATTTCAAAGTATCAACTCATCGGTTAATAAAGGACAATCTGGTGTAGCTCTTTATACAGATATAAAAGGTGAAGCAGGGTGTTGTGAACATGTTGATGTGCTTGATGAAGGTCGTATTAATGAGTATCATTTTGACAACATTGCCTACTTTAATGTTTACTTTCCAAATGGACAGCGATCACCAGAGCGTTTAGAGTACAAAATGGCATTTTACGAACGTTTTTTAGAGCATATTTTAGATCTGCGTAAACAAGGTAAGTCCATAGTAGTCTGCGGTGATGTAAACACAGCCCATCACCCCATAGACCTAGCACGTCCAAAATCCAATGAAAAGACTTCAGGGTTTTTACCCATAGAAAGAGAATGGCAAGACAAACTTCTAGAGTCTGGCTTTATAGATACCTTTAGACATATGCATGGTGATGTAGAAGAGCGTTACTCTTGGTGGTCATACAGAGCAGGGGCAAGAGGAAACAATGTAGGTTGGCGTATAGACTACTTTTATGTCTCAGATGATTTACAAGATAAAATCATTGAGGCAGATATACTTGATGAAGTAATGGGGTCTGATCATTGTCCTGTAAAGTTAGTGTTGGAAGTTTAAATACCATCAACCCTTAGAAGTTTACTTTTTCCCACCATGAGGTCTATGGTCATACCTGCACGCTTAAAGACAGATTCTTGTCTGTACTCTAGGTTGTGTTTTTTGCATATCTCTTTGACTATGGGCTGCATTTTTTGGTAGTAACTTAGAGGCATATTTGGAAAAAGATGATGTTCAATTTGGTAGTTTAAAAACCCATGCATAAAGTCTATAAAGTCAGAACCCGTATTGTAGTTGACTGAACCCATAATTTGTCTAAGATAGAACTCACCCTGACTTTGACTAGGCTCTTTAAACATATAGATGTCTTCAGCAGAGTGGTTAGGCACTATAACTGTAAAAGAATGTACGTTCGTCATGAGTTCAGCCACAACAAGTATGCCTAGTGCCGTAAGAAAAGCAGACACACCAAAAGGTAAAAAGAAAAGAGGAAACACCATAAATTTTACGATGATGTAGGGTAGATAGTATTCCATCCATAACTCTAATCCATCTTGTGTACGTGGGTCATAATTGAAATCTTTTACTTCTAGCTTATCTTGTTCTTTTCTCTTTTTATTTTTGAGTATTCTAAGTGTATTGGGTGCATAGTAGACAAATTTCCACATAGCTGTAAAGAGATGTACTATGATATAACGCAACCACATAGGTGTATTTGACTGTATGAGCCACTGTAAATTACGCTCAACATTGTCAGGGTCATCTTCTTCACCAAGGTGATAGTGGTGCATGATATTGTGTTCATAGGACCAAGCGTCAGGCTTTATCCAGTCTAGCCAGTCTATGAAGCGTCTAGGACCTTTGGCAAAGTGTTTTTTTGTATATCGCTCAGGAATATTTGGTACTTTGTCATATGCTCCATGCAAAATAGGATGTGCAACATTTGCCCACCTAGATACATTTCCTGTACTGATGAGTGTAGCTGCTGTTAAAAAAAGTGTAAGATACAACCATGTACTAAGTTCCACAAAAAGTGCTAATATGACGAGCAACAAGATGAGAGCATACCCTCCGAATGTCGCTATACGACCCCAACGCTCCATTTTAAGTAGGTGCTGAAAATCAGACTCACACACTGGATCCATATTCTCTTTTATCTCATCTATGTCTTTTTGAAGGGCTTCTTTATCTACTTCATCATAAGGTGTGTAATTTGAACGTGAATCTAAAGTGGGTTTTTTACTCATAATATTAAATCTCTTTTCCGTCATAATAATATTCATCAAGACCTTCTAAAAATGACAGTAGAAGTTCTGTGGAGCATGGTTTAAAGTTTTTATGGCTTTCTTTACGAAACAAAGAGGCGAGTTGTTGTTTTGTAAGTTCCACATCTGCAAGTCCAAAAATAATCTCAGTTTCTGACTCTTTGAGTTGTAGTGCCACGCGTAGTTTTTTAAGTATGAGATTATTGGTAAGTTCTACAGCTTCTTTACTCTCTTCTTTTTGTGGTGACTTACCACGTTTGAGTGTCACTAAACCATCTAAAAATACACCTAACTCTTCATAAGAGCAGAGTTGAAAGCCTTTATCTTGTCTTCGTTTGAGTAGTTGTTCTAAATAGGACTCACTCATGTTGTAAGACTCTAGTGCATAGGCTTCTAACATCTCTTCAAGTGAAAGAGACAACGCTTTTTGTATACGATAAAGTATGTCGTTTGTTGGCATTATCATAAGACTATTTTAAACTCGACTTTTCTGTTAAGTCGGCTAATGCAACTTTGGCTTTTTGTAAAATATTGAGACAATTTTTATCTTTAATATTATGTTTAAGAGACCAGTACTCAGGATTGGTATAGGTAAAGGTTGTTATGCCTTCATAGTCTGTTGATATAAGTATACGTAGAGGTAACTCTAAGCCCATAGTAGGGTTACAGTTCATAAGTACAGTGCCCATCTTAGGATTGCCAAAAACAACAACAGTTGTAGGTTTTAAGTCTAGTTTGACTGTAGTAGCATTGGCTTGATGGTCTATGGTATCAAAAAGTGTTAACCCTTGATCTTTTATCATATTTTGCAGTTTCAATACAGATTTTTCATGGGTATTTTGACTATGAACTGTTTCTAAAAAAGTACCTTTTTTATTTTCACATCCTAAAAATAGAAACATCGAAGTAACCGTTGCAAAACCAAGTAATAAATTTTTCATAAAACGCTCCATTTGTAATATTATACGTTAAATCTAAAGTGCATAACATCGCCATCTTGGACAATATACTCTTTACCTTCTAGTCTATTTTTGCCAGCATCTTTGGCACCATTTTCTCCACCGAACTCTACGTAGTCATCATAGCCAATAACCTCTGCACGGATGAATCCTTTTTCAAAGTCATTGTGTATCACTGCTGCTGCTTTAGGTGCAGTAGTGCCTTGACGAATGGTCCATGCACGTACTTCTTTGACACCTGCTGTAAAGTAAGATTGAAGTCCTAGTTTATCAAACCCTTTGTGTATAATTTGCTCTAGTCCAGATTCTTTTACACCAAGGTCCGCGAGCATTTCATCTCTCTCGTCATCGTCAAAGTCTACCATGTCCTCTTCTACCTTAGCACATAGTTTAATGACTTCAGAGTCACGTTCATTGGCATAGTTTTTAAGTTTTTGTACAAAGTCATTGTCTTCTGTAAGACCATCTTCATCGACATTTGCACCGTAGATAATGGGTTTTGAAGTAAGCAGGCGTAATTCTCTATTGATAGCAATGAATCCATCAGACTCTATGTCATCAAAGGTAGAAACTGGTGCACCATTTTCTATATGTTCCAAAAGTGCTTCAGCAACTTCTAGTTGCATTTTTGCATCTTTATCATTCCCTTTGGCTTTTTTCTTTAGCATCTCAACACGTTTAATGACTGCATCAATATCTGCAAAAAGTAACTCTTGTTCTATAATCTCTACATCACGAATAGGGTCTATAGAGCCTTCGGTATGTACAATGTTTGGGTCTTCAAAACATCTTACAATGTGTAAAATAACTTCAGTTTCACGAATGTTACCTAGAAACTTATTACCTAAACCTTCACCTTTGCTTGCACCTGCAACAAGACCAGCTATGTCAACAAAATCAAGTGTTGAATATTGTACTTTTTCAGGGTTAACAATTTGGGCAAGTTTGTCTATACGTTTGTCTGGTACAGGTACCACTGCTTTGTTTGGTTCAATAGTACAAAAAGGGTAGTTTGCAGACTCTGCATTTTGTGCTTTTGTCAGTGCGTTAAAAGTGGTAGATTTTCCTACATTTGGTAGTCCTACAAGTCCGATGCCTAGTCCCATGGTGTTTCCTTACAATACATTAATATAATTAGCGTGATTTTAGCGTAATGTTGGTGAAGATGGGGTTATAATCTGTAAATCTAAAATTTGAAATGTACTTTTTTGACGCATTGTTAAACAATATAACTTAACTTTCGCACCTAAATTCTACCCAAATAATACAAAAATACCGCCAAAAAACCCAGCAAAAAAAGTAATTTTCATACCCCTTTAAGTAAAAACAAATTAATGTATAGAAAGAGTGAAGGGCGCCTCTAAAAATACATCCAAAAAAACACCTTTTCCAAAAACCTCATAAGCACTCTTCAAAACAAGCATAAAGTATCTTTTGAATATCTCATTGAATGCCTAATACAAGGGCATTCAATACACTATTTAGCTATAATATCAATCTGAAAAAGCATCTAAAGTGAGTCATTATGGGACTGTTCGACTATGAATTTCAACTTGAAAAAATAAAAGCACATAAACCACCATTGCAAAAGTTAAATGCAATCATAGATTGGGAGATATTCAGAGAACCCATAGAGACAGCTCTTTATG
>JAYEFI010000019.1:0-5737 GCA_034658615.1 Campylobacterota bacterium | reverse complement strand
TTGTTGTTAATGCTACAGGGTTACCCGGTGTTGCCGTAGAAGCTTCTAGGGTGTTAAAGTCCAACATTGAACCATAACGTCCTTCATCAGTATCTAAAATACCATCATTATCATCATCTAAATCGATGCTGTCCTCTATACCGTCTTTATCTGTATCAATAGCACCAAGATAACTTGGTGAGAACGATACAAGCATTAAAACAAATAGCATTTGTAATACATATGCAAAAAGTGATTTCTTTTCCACTTTTTTTTCCTTCATTTATACTATGCAACCCGGCTGTCTCAGTCATAATTGTAATGAGAAGGGATGAGACCCGTGGCTTTCCGTCCTACATTCACATGTAGTTTGGTCTTATTTTATATCTATCAATAACGAAATAGAAAACTACTTAATTCTATCATAACTATAGTATAATTAAAGTTAAGTGATTGTAGATTGCATCAATGGTTTCTATATAGATTAATATGATATAATCATTGTAAAATTACATCATTGGAGACTTTACATACCATGAATGACCACAAACTTGATGATTTGATCATTGACAATATTGACCCAAAAAACTCTAAAACAAAAAGTTTCTTAACGATTATTGCTTTGGCTATTGTTGTACTTATTGTTGCTATTATATTGACTAAAATAATTTTGAAAGACCCCAATGAAAAGTTTGCTCTTGAAGAACAAAGTACTGAACTCATCAGTCCAGAATTAACACTAACACATGCATCAAAAAAAGAGACTTCCAAAGATCTCTCGTTAAAAGAGACGCAAATTAGTAAACCTACAATTGCAGATACTCAAACTGACAACAATACAGAAGAAAATATAGCAAAAAATGCCAATACAAGTGCAGCTACTTTGCAAACAGCACAAGTAGAAGCTCAACTTGAAGTAAAAGAAAAAGAACGTAAAGAAAAAGAGATTGAGAAAAAAAGAGTTGAAGAAGAACGTTTACGTAAAGAAGCTGAGCAGAAAAAAACAGAAGAACAAAAACGTTTAGCCGAAGAAGAACTAGCAAAGAAAAAAGAACTAGCAAGAAAAAAATTATTGGAAAAACAAAAAGCAAATGCGTTAAAAGCAACCAATGGTTACTTTATTCAGGTAGGGTCTTTTTCAAAAACACCTAGCAGTCGTTTTTTATCTGTCATTAAAAGTAGTGGTTTTAACTATCAAATTACAAAACCTTCATCTTCTGGTATAAAGAAACTACTCATAGGCCCATACAGTAGTCATACACAAGCACAAAATGCACTTGCACGTGTACAAGACCGTATCAATAAAAGTGCCTTTGTAATAAAGAAATAAAAAATGCATAAAACACTTCTTTTTGACCAACTGACTCCTGTAGCCCTCTACGGAAAGATAAAAGAGCTCTTCCCAAATGATATTACGATGCTCTTTGAGTCTGTTGTCAATACAAGCGATGGTAACTTTTCCTTTATTACTATTGGTGCACAAGAACGATTGAGCTATAAAGACAATACTACCACCTACATTGACAATGCTGGCAAGGTAAAAAACCTTACAGAGAGTCCCTTTGACTTTTTAAAAAAATATTATAGTGGTGTAGGTAAAGAACATTATAAAAGTATTGCCCAAGAAGTAGGCTTCTCTTTTGTAGATGGATTTATTGGTTTCATTGCCTATGACATGGTTAAAGTGTTTGAACCGACACTCGAAGAGAGCATGAATGCATTAGAAGACCCTCTCAACACACCAGATCTTGACTTGGTACGCCCTCAAATCATTATTGCTTACTCCCATAAATCGGCAAAACTAACACTCATACTCAATGATGAACGTAAGAGTAAAGGACTTGAATCTGTTGAAAACATTTTACACAATACATGTAAGCCCATGCCTCTAAAGGCTGTTAAGCTAGACGGAGAAGGTTACTTTAGTATAGAAGAGGAACGTTTCAAAAAACTTGTAGATGAGTCTAAAGAAAACATACGCTCAGGTGATGTCTTTCAGTTACTCATAGCAAACCGATATACACAAAAAGGCATCATAGACCCACTAAGCTTTTACAGAGTGTTACGCTCAAAAAATCCTTCACCGTATCTTTTTTTACTAGACTATGAAGATTTCTCTATTTGTGGTTCTAGCCCAGAGGTGATGGTGCGTTTAACAGAAGGTGAAATACTCCTTCGCCCCATAGCAGGCACACGTAAACGTGGAAAAAATGCCCTAAGAGACAAAGAGTTAGAGCAGGAGATGCTCAATGACCCAAAAGAGTGTGCAGAACACCTCATGCTAGTAGACCTTGGTCGTAACGACGTTGGGCGTGTTGCCAAAACAGGTACAGTAGAAGTCACTGACATGATGCGTGTAGAGAAATACTCGCACGTCATGCACATGGTCTCAGATGTAGAAGCACAACTTGAAGAGGGTAAAGATATGTTTGACCTTTTTGCAGCCACCTTTACTGCTGGTACCATGACGGGTGCACCAAAAATAGAAGCTATGAAACTCATAGCCAACTACGAGAAACTAAAACGTGGGTTCTACTCTGGTGCGGTTGGCTACTTTGCTTTTGATGGAAATATGGACTCTTCTATAGCCATAAGAACCTCCCTCATCAAACCTGACAGCATTACCCTACAAGCAGGTGCTGGCATCGTTGCTGACTCCAAACCAGAGCTAGAGTACCTAGAAGTAGAAAATAAACTCGGTGCACTGCTTGCTACACTTAAAGAGATGGAGAGTCTTTAGGCTTCTTCTCATCTTTATTTCAATACTTAAATCCTTCTACATAATGACTATGGAGTTATACAGTCGACATCTTTCATCCCTTTTTTATACCATGGATACCCTTTTACTGTAAACGTATTTTCTCCATACACATATGGTATCAACCACCACTTCATGTTAATCTCAGCATCTGTTAAAAACTCTGCACAACTTTTTGAAAGTGCATCGTTGAGAGCATCATCAATCATTGGTCTTATTTTGTCTGGAATGACAATATACATTTTAGCAACATCTTTGCCTGTAACTTTATTATCGCCTTGTACATATGTTTGTGTGAAATCAATATTTTTAGTGCTTATGACACCATACGTTCCATACTTATAGGTACACCCTACATTCAGAAACACAAAAATGATAAATATTGCGTAGTTTTTCATTGTTTTCCTTTGTATAATGGATTTAATTGTATAGTAAAACACTTTAAACATTCTATAAACTTTTCATTACGAGTAACTTGAAATACTTCCTCGCAGGATTTATTACAGCACTGTACCCAATTGTCATCAATATATACAGCTTTTATACTGATAGTACCTTTTGTCGCCTGTTCTAAGGGAGTAGGATTTATATTCCCACTTTTTTAGTATGAATTCAAAATATCTATATTCACTGTCTTTAATTTTTGCAATATACTTTTTAAATTCATTATATTGCTCTAAAATTTGATTACATTCAAAATGACCTACAAAATCACCATAATCTTTTTCCGAGGGATAATCAAAAATTGACACGCTAATAATATATTCATTATTTTTATTAAATGCCTCCAGTAATTCAAGTGCTTCTTTTTTTTTAAATCTATAAAACAACAATTTTCCCTCTATATTATAGTAAGGTAATGCATTTTTTTTTAAATTTTCATACATTTGCATCCTTTACTAATTTGGTCTAAATGTTCTATGGGTTATCAATCCATCATTACCTGAACCAGGCATTTTGATATGCTAAATACATAGCCTAAATTTTGTGCTTACTAATACTCTATGATAACCATCGTCTATATTACATATTTGTATAATTTTTTTTGATTTTTTCTTGTAACATTTTATCATTAGGAAACATTTTTAAAATTTCATTAAAATATATTTTTATTTCTTTTTCGTTGCCATCATAAAAATTTTCCCAAAAATTATCTTTTAACCATGGTTCTGGTATTAATTCATACAAACCGTTCTTCCAAGCATGCATTACCCAACTTGATGGAAGTGTTTTATCTATAATTTCAAATTTTTTTACATCTTCTATACAAGAATATATATAATCTTCCGGTATTAATCTATATTTCATTTCCCCCAATAAAGATATTTCAACACATAAAACACTATACTCCTTGTCTAATAAGTATGAACTTGTATCGTCCTTTTCTTTAATTCTAACTTTCATTTTTTACTCCCAATAATTTAAAGATAATTTTGTTTTATAATCTAAAGTATAATCAATTGTTCCGCTATTGGGGTCAGCATAAAAATGTGTTTCAACATTTTTTCCATTTGATGCAGAATAAGGTTTAGTTGTATATTTAGAATAGCCCAATTGTAATCTAGAGTTTCCTCCATTTCTAGTTAATTTTGCATAGTTCATAATATCTTTAGAATTATTTAACCCTAGATTAGTTAGTGTCCCATTACTATTAAATAATCTGTATCCTTTTCTCGCAGCTTCAAATCCTTTAACAGCACCTCCTCCTCCAATAATAGCCATACCTGTTAACCCAGCAGCATAATACCCACCAATATCCCCATTATAATACCGATACCCTACATCAACCACACCACCAATGTTGGTATAGGTAAATGCTTCATAAGTATACGCTAAATATGTTGAGTATTCTGTATTAAAAAGAGAAAGTCTTTAAACTTCTTCTCTTCCTACCCAATCACTTCATCAAAAAAACCCTTTATTGCTTTCATCTCTTTATCCGTTAAGGTAGTCAGTTTTTCTATAAATCTACCGTTATCTATAGCTCTTACTTGTGCAATAATGACATCCGAATCTTCTCTCAATTTTTCTCTTTTTTGTACCCTCATTCTAAGTGGTTCAGCATCATCTACCAAAGAAGTTGTAAGAGGTAACACTATAGTAGTAGGATATTCACTTTCATTAAGTTCATTGGTTTGAAATATCAATACAGGTCGTATTTTTCCTACTTCATTACTTTTTTTAACAGGATTTAAGTTAGCAAGCCAAATTTCACCTCTATATGCCATCACTTAGGGTAACCTCAAACTCTGTATTTAAAGATTTATCTATGTTCTTCACTTTCTCTACTGCAGAAAGCATTTTAGACTTTTTATCAGACTCTATATTTTTAGCATAAAACTCTATGGCATCTCTAATGACATCACTCTTTTTTTTATGGAGTGAGTGCGATAACTTATTAAGTTTATCACTCAACACATCATCAAGTCGTACAGTTGCAGTCATGTGTATCCTTTTTGTATTTTATAATACTGTATTTTATCATACGTATTTTAGTTTGTCAACAGCATGTATTAGCCCATAAGTTTGATAATAGTTTAGAATTTATGTATAATCCATCACTATAACAATATGGAACAATCATGAAACAACTTTTTGCTATCTTCGGTAACCCTGTCTCACACTCTAAATCTCCTCTTATACACAACCTAGCCTTTAAAGGTTTAGGTTATGATGGTTGCTATGCACGCTATTTACTAGAAGATGGAAGTAAGCTCAAAGAGACATTTTTTGCTTTGGGCCTTAAAGGCATTAACATCACCGTGCCACATAAAGAACATGCTTATAACGCCTGTGATGCACTTGACCCTTTTGCTCAAAAAGTAGGTGCAGTCAATACCATTGTAGAACGTGAAGGTAAATTACATGGGTACAACACTGATGCCCCTGGGTTTTTAAAAGCCATATCTGAATTTAAAGATATAAACACTGTACTCTTTTTAGGTGCAGGAGGTACGGCTAAATCTACCGCCGTTATACTCAAAGAGGCTGGGTACAGTG
>JAYEFI010000018.1:5822-19984 GCA_034658615.1 Campylobacterota bacterium | reverse complement strand
TCACATCCATATCAAGTATCAATAGAGGTGGAATAAGTGCTCCTATGGTCACTCTCTTGTCACTAGCATCTATTTTGAAGTGAAGTTGTTTTATTTCATCGTCCAAAACTGCTACATTTAATGGAGCCTCACCAGCATAAATGAGTTTGTCACTATCATTTTCATCTTCTTTGAGAAGTCCTGCTGTGACAGTATATGCTTCGTGGTTTCCTATTTGTTCTCTTACGTCTTCTATGAGGTCTATGATGTATTTCATTGGTCTTTTTTCTTTTGGTTTTGGTTTTTTAAAATAGCACTAAAGCGATTCAATACAAGTTGCCTGCTGTCTTACATTTAAGACAAAAATTTCGAGAGTGCTATGCACTTTTAAGTATTGTAGGTATATCTATTTCATAAGGGTTTGTTTTAACATTCAAGACTTCTACGGCTACTATCTCATCTTTTTTGTTATAGTCTACTATTGTGCCATCATCTCTTTCTTCGCTCTCGACTACAGCATCATCGGTAAATTTAACATAAATACTATCTGTTTCATTGTCATATATAATTTTCATTTACAACCTTTTTTTCGCATATTTCTATCAAAATAAGCCGTCACCACTACCATAGACATAGGGTTTAGTACAACTTTCAAACATCTACCCTCATGTATTTCTATAGTAGCAAAAAATATCACTTCATTTGATGCTTTAACAATTTTTAATGATGGATTATCTAGTGTATACTTAATCCATATTTCTTTAATGTCTCTATCACTGATGACATCTGACGCATGCTTACTTAATCTGTAATTCATATATTCATTATACCCAAGCAAAAAAACAATGTCAAAAAAGGGTCTTTATATTTATAAATTCCGAACCGTATGTGTGACCGTGTCACACATCAAATTGTACATTTTTGCCCCGCATACATTGTTTGCTATGAGTATAGTAAATATCCTTCTCTGCCTCAAATTTTAGCTTAAATCATACATGCATTGTAGTTTTGTGTGGTTTGGTGATAGTGAATAGTTAAAGGTATCTTAGTGTATTTGTTTTTTCAAAAAATATAGATAAAAATAATATTTTAAAATTTATGTAGATTAATTTTTTATGAAATAGTTCAAGGTTTTACTGTAGTTTTCTGTAAATTTAGTCTAATGGAGCTTACATGTAGTACACCCCACTTACGCTTTATCGACGGTGGGTATCGAAATTTAGTTTCAGAACTGCACCCATCCTATAAAGATGAGTGCAAATCGACGAAAAGATTAACTATTTCTCTTTTCGATGATTTCTTTAGCTACATTCGCTGGTACTTCTTCATAGTGATCAAACTCCATTGCGTACGTTGCACGACCTTGTGTCATTGAACGTAAGTCTGTTGAGTAACCAAACATCTCAGAAAGTGGAACAAATGCATTAACAATTTTGTTTCCAGCTCTGTCATCCATACCATTTACCTGACCTCTACGTTTAGCAACATCACCAATAACGTCACCCATATAGTCTTCAGGTACTTCGATTTCAACTTTCATCAATGGTTCTAAGATAATAGGCTTAGCTTTTCTACAACCTTCTCTGAATCCCATAGATGCAGCCAATTTAAATGCCATTTCAGATGAATCAACATCATGGTAAGAACCATCGTATACTGTTACTTTTACATCTTCAACAGGGTATCCTGCTTGAATACCTCTAGCCATAGCCTCTTGAATACCTTTATCAACAGGTTTGATAAATTCTTTTGGAATAACCCCACCTTTAACAGCATCAACAAACTCGTAACCAAAACCAGGTTCTTGTGGCTCAATTTTAAGATAAACGTGACCAAATTGTCCACGACCACCAGATTGCTTAGCATATTTGTATTCTTGGTCAACCGCTTCTTTAATTGTTTCACGGTAAGAAACTTGTGGAGCTCCTACATCTGCTTCAACATTAAATTCTCTTTTCATTCTATCTACAAGAATTTCTAGGTGAAGTTCACCCATTCCTGAGATAATAGTTTGACCAGTCTCTTCATCTGAAGAAACACGGAAAGAAGGATCTTCTGCAGCTAGTTTACCAAGTGCAACACCCATTTTTTCTTGATCGGCTTTTGTTTTAGGCTCAACTGCAACAGAGATAACTGGATCTGGGAAATCCATTCTTTCTAGTACTACTTTATCTGAAGCATCACAAAGTGTATCACCAGTCGTTGTGCTCTTAAGACCAACAACCGCACCGATTTCACCTGCATATATCTCAGATACTTCTTCACGCTTAATCGCATGCATTTTCATGATACGACCGATACGCTCTTTTTTATCTTTTGTTGAGTTATGCACATACGAACCTGACTCCAAAGAACCACGGTATACACGTATAAATGTCAACTGTCCAACAAATGGATCTGTCATAATCTTAAATGCCAATGATGCAAATGCACCTTCGTCACTAGACTCAACAGTTACTTCTTTGTCTTCATCATCCATTTCAGTACCTTTAATTGCAGGTGCCTCAATAGGAGACGGAAGATAATCAACAACAGCGTCAAGTAAAGTCTGAACACCTTTGTTTTTAAACGCCGAACCAACAGTCATAGGAACAATGTCCATCCCAAGTGTTGCAGCTTTAATACCCGCAACTATCTCTTCGTCTGTAATCTCTTCACCTTCAAGGAATTTTTCCATTAAGTGTTCATTTGCTTCTGATTCAGAAATCTTTTCAATAAGGTTTTCACGGTACTTATCAGCAAGTTCAACCATATCTTCTGGAATCTCTTCAACATGGTAGTTAGAACCCATAGCCGCATCTTGATCCCAAACGATAGCTTTCATTTTTACAAGGTCTACAACACCTTGGAAATTCTCTTCAGCACCAATTGGTAATTGAATTGGAACAGGATTTCCTTTGAGTCTCTCAACTATTTGTCTTTCAACTTCATAAAAGTCAGAACCTGTTCTATCGTACTTGTTTACAAAAACAATTGAAGGTACACCATAACGGTTTCTTTGTCTCCAAACAGTCTCAGATTGTGGTTGAACCCCACCAACTGCACAGAATACAGATACAGCACCATCAAGTACTCTCATAGAACGTTCAACTTCAATAGTAAAGTCAACGTGACCTGGAGTATCTATAATGTTAATTTGCTTTTTGTTCCACTCACAAGTCGTCGCAGCAGAAGTAATAGTAATACCTCTTTCTTGCTCTTGCTCCATCCAGTCCATTGTTGCAGCACCATCATGTACTTCACCAATTTTGTGTTCAACACCTGTATAGAATAAAATTCTCTCAGTTGTTGTTGTTTTTCCTGCATCAATGTGTGCAGCAATACCGATGTTTCTTACGTCTTTAAGTTTGTGCGTTCTTGCCATAACTTACTTCCTTACCATCTATAGTGAGCAAATGCTTTATTCGCTTCTGCCATTTTGTATGTATCTTCTTTCTTTTTGAAAGCAGAACCTTTTTCAGTTGCAGCATCCATAAGTTCATTACTTAAACGCTCCATCATAGTTCTTTCATTTCTTTTTCTTGCCGCATCTACTATCCATCTAATACCCATTGACTGTTGTCTAACTGGTCTTACTTCGATAGGCACTTGGTATGTAGCTCCACCAACTCTTCTAGATTTAACTTCCATTACTGGCTTTACGTTATCCATAGCTTTGTTGAATACTTCAATACCTTTTTCACCAGATTTTGATTCAATTCTCTCTAACGCTGCGTACATTACTTTTTGTGCTGTACTTTTTTTACCATCTAGCATCACTGCATTGATGAATTTTGTTAATACTTTTGATCCATATACTGGATCTGGAAGTACTGGTCTTACGGGAGCTTTTCTTCTTCTCATTGTTTTTCCTTCAATTTTACAAATTTACTCAAAAACTCTAAACGAATTTCTGTCTTTGCTTCTCAGTTATATAAACTGATACTCAATGTTATTCAGCTCTCTTACACTTTTAACGTACTTTACTAAAAAGTCATTTCACCTCTCTGCTGCAGAGAAGATAGTGTATACATAGTATAAAGTGATTTTATTACCTATTGGTAATAATTACTTTTTAGGTTATCTATTTCTTAGGTCTCTTGGTACCATACTTAGATCTAGCAACAGTTCTACCTTGAACACCAGAAGCATCTAGTGCACCACGAACGATGTGATATTTTACACCAGGTAAATCTTTAATTCTACCGCCACGTACTAGTACGATTGAGTGTTCTTGAAGGTTGTGTCCCTCACCACCAATGTATGAAATAACTTCAAATCCAGATGTTAATCTTACTTTAGCAACTTTTCTAAGTGCTGAGTTAGGTTTCTTTGGAGTTGTAGTATAAACTCTAGTACAAACGCCTCTTCTTTGAGGACATTTTACAAGCGCAGGTGATTTTGATTTTTTCACTTGCTTTTTACGTTCTTTACGAATCAATTGGTTAATTGTAGGCAAATCGTAATCCTTTCTATTTAGTTAGTTTGAATTGAGATCAATGTCTCTTGAATCTGGGTTCTTACACCACATAAAAACAGTCATAAACCACTTTTATCTAGCCTAAATCACTACAGATTTTTGGAGGCATATTATATCGAAATATTCTTTGCTTTTTCTTGTGGTGTATTATAATGGATATTTGGAGTATTTTATTGTAGTGTAAAATAGGATAATGTAACTAGTCACATGAGCCCTCTGCTGAAGAGGTCTCAGTGACAACGTAATCTTTTGAGCTTTGCTTTAAAGGCGTCCTATTCGGTAGTTGCAGTCAACTTTATATCATCATTGTCAATCATACCAGTACCTACTGGGATGAGACGACCGATAACAACATTTTCTTTAAGATCTTCAAGCATGTCTACAGTACCTGCAATAGATGCAGAAGTAAGTACTTTCGTTGTATCTTGGAATGATGCCGCAGAGATGATAGAGTCTGCACCAACAGCTGAACGCGTAATACCTACAAGCATAGGCTCAGCAATTGATGGCTCTCCTCCAAGTTTAATCACTGATGCATTCTCTTCTTTAAACTTACGACGAGAGATAATATCTCCAGCAATAAATTTGGAATCACCAGATTCAACAACTTTTACTTGTCTCATCATCTGTGATGTCACAATTTCAATATGCTTATCGGAAATATTTACCCCTTGACGACGGTAAACCATTTGTACTTCAGCAACAATATACTCATACAGTGCTTTTTCACCAAGTGCCGCTAAGATATCATGACTAGAGATGATACCATCTGTCAATTTTTCACCCGCATGCACATAGTCACCAGTATGCACGAGTGCAGATTTATTTTTATCAATAAACTGCTCTGTAATCTGGTCATTTTCACCAGAAACAATCAATCTTTCTTTACCACGTAGTGGCTTACCAAAACTTACTACACCATCAATCTGAGCAATCAGTGCAATATCTTTAGGACGTCTTGCCTCAAAAAGTTCAGAAACTCTTGGAAGTCCCCCAGTAATATCTTGTGACTTAATCGCTGCTTTTGGTGTTTTTGCCAAGATATCTGCTATATTTACAACATCTCCATCTTGCACATAAAGACTTGACTTTGCACCCAATTGATAACGTATAATTTCACCATTATCCGTTGCTAGCAATATAGCTGGCTTATATGCCGTAGGTATATATTCATTGAGTTCAAGCCTAGTGTCTCCTGTAATCTCATCAAATTGTTCTACTGCTGTTACGCCTGGAATAATATCTTCAAATTTTACTGTACCTTTTTGTTCCGCAATAATAGGCTCAGAGTATGGGTCCCACTCAGCAATAACTACTTGTGTAGAAGTCTCTGGTGCAGAAAGTGTATCGCCCTTAGTAACCTTAGCATTACTATCAATACTCACAACCGATCCTCTCGATATATAGTGTCTTGCTGCTTCTCTATTGTTCTCATCAACAACAACTGCAAAAAGACCTTTTTCATCTACCTTAGTACCAGAGTTAAACTTTTCTGTTGGCTCTAAGTAATCACCTTTTAGTAAGAAAAACTTGACTGTACCTTTTGATTCAGAAACAACTTCTTGTGTAACTGGTGCACCATTTTCAACTTTAATTTCTGAAGCAAATGGAATACGTGATGGCACTGACCACCCCTCGTTAATTACTTCAACAATAGAGTCACCTTCTTCAACTTTCTCACCATCATTCAATGGTAAGAAAAGTTTACCTTCAATATTTCCAGCAACCCCAGCAAGTTCATTGGACTTAGCCACATCAGATTTTCTAAGGTTATACTTCACTTCATCACCACTTCCTTTAACAGAAATAACAATTTCATCATGTGTAATAACTACCGATACCGTACCAGAAGTAATTGCTTTAATCTTAGGTTCAACTAAAAGTACACCGGCATTTCTTCTGTTAGCAACAATCAGTTTGCCCTCTGTATTCTTATATACATTAAGATTGTAATATCTTACAAAACCTTCTTTTGTTGCCACAACCGTACGTTCTTCTTTACCAGCTGTTGCTGTACCACCAGTGTGGAAAGTACGAAGTGTAAGTTGTGTTCCTGGCTCACCAATTGATTGTGCAGCAATAACACCAACAGCTTCCCCACGTTTTACAATTTTATTATCAGCCATATTGAGCCCATAACATTTTGCACAAATACCTTTTGCTGCTTTACAAGTAGAAGGTGCTCTCATATTTACAGAACGCACACCTGCTTCTTGTACACGTGTCGCTGTCTCTTCATCTATCATAGTACCCTCAGAGACAAGCACTTCAGAAGTGATTGGGTCAATAATATCTTCAGCGAGCACTCTACCATAAATACGATCTGCCAATGGCTCAATCATTTCATTACCTACAACGATGTCAGAAACTTCCACACCTTCGTGTGTACCACAGTCTGTTACCGCAATTTTTACATTTTGTGCAACATCGATAAGTTTTCTAGTCAAGTACCCTGCGTTGGCTGTTTTAAGTGCAGTATCCGCAAGTCCTTTTCTAGCACCGTGCGTTGAAATAAAGTATTCAAGTACATTTAGACCTTCACGGAAGTTAGACGTAATAGGTGTCTCAATAATCGACCCATCAGATTTTGCCATAAGTCCCCTCATACCAGAAAGTTGTCTAATTTGGGCTGCACTTCCTCTTGCCCCTGAGTCAGCCATCATATGCACTGAGTTAAACCCATCTTTATCTGCCTTAATCAAGCCCATAAGACCCTCTGCAATAGTATTGTTTGAGTCAGTCCAAATATCAATAATTTTATTGTAACGCTCTTGATCTGTTAAAAGTCCTGCTCCAAATTGTCTTTGAATCTCTTTTACTTCTTTTTTTGCATCGAGTACACTAGACTCTTTTATTTCTGGAATAATAATGTCATCTATAGAAATAGAAACCCCAACCTTTGTTGCATACTTGAAACCCATATCTTTAAGTTTATCAAGGAAGCTGGCAGTTTGAGAAACACCACCAATTTTATAAATATAATCAACCAAAGCACCAATATCTTTTTTCTTTAAAACCTTGTTCCAGTACTTTTCAGGCACATACTCTGGGATGATTGATTTTAAGATTAATCTACCTGCTGTTGACTTAGCAATCTGTCCGTCTATCACTGTTCTAATACGAGCATTAAGATCAAGTGACTGTTGCTCAAAGGCAATTTCTACTTCTTCAAAGTTTGCAAAAAGTTTATGCTCCCCTTTTACATCATCTTTTTCTAATGTAAGATAATAAAGTCCCAAAATCATATCTTGTGAAGGTACAGCAATCGCTTTACCAGATGCTGGAAGCAAAATATTCATAGATGCAAGCATTAAGACTTTAGCCTCTGCTATTGCTTCATCTGAAAGTGGTACGTGCACCGCCATTTGATCCCCATCGAAATCGGCATTAAATGCAGAACATACAAGTGGATGCAATTGAATCGCTTTACCATCAATCAATCTTGGGTGAAATGCTTGAATTGAAAGTTTGTGAAGCGTTGGTGCACGGTTTAGTAAAATAGGATAATTTTCAACAACCTCTTCTAAACATTCCCATACTTCATTCTCTTTCTTCTCAATCATTTTCTTTGCTTGTTTAAGCGTTGTTGCGTATCCTTTTTCTTCTAGTTTTGCCATAAGGTGTGGCTTAAAGAGTTCAATAGCCATCTTCTTAGGAAGCCCACATTGATCCATACGTAAATCAGGACCCACAACAATAACAGAACGTCCAGAGAAATCCACACGCTTACCAAGAAGGTTTTGACGGAAACGTCCTTGCTTCCCTTTAATCACTTCTGAAAGTGATTTAAGTGGTCTTTTGTTTGCACCTTTAACCGCATTTCCACGTCTACCATTATCAAACAATGCATCAACTGCTTCTTGAAGCATACGCTTTTCATTTCTAACAATAATTTCTGGCGCATCAAGTTCTACAAGTCTTTTTAGACGTTGGTTACGGTTAATCACTCTTCTGTAAAGATCATTTACATCAGAAACAGCGAACTTCCCACCATCAAGACTTACAAGTGGACGTAAATCTGGTGGAAGCACTGGAAGTTGCGTCAACATCATCCACTCTGGTCTGTTACCTGAGTGTAAAAATGCTTCAATCACTTTTAGACGTTTAACAATAGTCTTTCTTTTCGCTTCAGACTTTGTTGCTTGTATATCTTCTTTAAGTTGATTAAACATCTCTACTAAGTCTAAGTCAGCCAGAAGTTCTTGTACAATTTCTCCACCCATTCTAGCATCAAGCCCAGTGTCTCCAAAACGTTGTGAAATTTGTTGATACTGCTCTTCATTGAGTACGTCAAATTTTGCAAGAGGATTTGTACCCTCATTATCATAAGAAGCTTCCCCTGGTGTTTTAACTATATACGCTTCATAATAGAGCACACGTTCAAGATCTTTCATTTTTACACCAAGAAGTGTACCAATACGTGATGGCAACGATGATACATACCAAATATGTGCAACTGGGGCAATGAGATCAATGTGTCCCATACGGTTTCTTCTTACTTTTGAAGAAGTCACTTCAACACCACATTTTTCACATACTACGCCTTTATAACGCATCTTTTTATACTTTCCACAAAGACACTCATAGTCTCGAATAGGACCAAAAATCTTTGCACAAAAAAGACCATCACGCTCAGGTTTAAGTGTTCTATAGTTAATGGTTTCTGGTTTTTTTACCTCACCGTAAGACCAAGAAAGTACTTTCTCTGGACTTGCAACTCTTAACTGTAAAGCTGCAATATCCATTGGTCTCTCTTCACTGTTAAGATCTATTGGTGTTAAATTCTCTAAAAACTTACTCATTTTCACCCTCCACTTCTTTTTTACTCTCATATAACTCTGTATCTAACCCAAGAGCTTGAAGCTCTTTTGTCAGTACAAACATAGTCTCAGGGACACCTGACTCTGGAACAGACTCACCTTTTGTAAGTGCTCTATATGCTCTACTTCTACCTTCAACATCATCTGACTTAATGGTAAGCATCTCTTTAAGGATATGTGCTGCACCATACGCTTCAAGTGCCCATACTTCCATCTCTCCAAATCTCTGCCCACCAAAGAGTGCTTTACCGCCCACTGGTTGCTGCGTTACTAGTGAATATGGCCCAGTTGAACGTGCATGCACTTTCTCATCAACCAAGTGATGAAGTTTAAGCATATACATATAGCCCACGTTTACACGTTCAATCATCTGTTCACCTGTTTTACCGTCAAAGAGTTTCATTTTTCCATCAGAGTCAATCTTAGCCATCTCAAACAACTTATCAAACTCTGTTTGGTTTGTACCTTCAAACACTGGTGCTGCAAACTTCACACCTGTTGACCAGTCTCTTCCGTACTGAAGCAATTCTTTGTCTGACATCTTTCCTAAAAGCTCTTTGGCATTCATAAGTTTTGCTACATCTGCAATCTCAATCATTTTAGCTCTAAGGTCTTTGATAAAGCTTGCTTGTTGGTTATTAAACATATCTTCAATTTGCTCACCAAGTCTTTTTCCGACAAGTCCTAAGTGAACCTCAAGAATTTGTCCAATATTCATACGTGATGGAACACCGAGTGGATTTAAGATAATCTCCACAGGACGACCATCTTCCATATATGGCATATCAATCTCTGGCACAATGTTAGAAACAATACCTTTGTTCCCGTGACGCCCTGCCATCTTATCTCCGACTTTAAGCTTTCTTTTTGTCGCAATATAAATCTTAACAAGTTTTGTAACCCCTGAAGGTAAAATATCATCTTTCTCTAAGATAGTTAACTTCTCTTCATGCTCATTTTTAAGTCTTTTCTTTTGTTTTAAGAAGTAGTTTTTAAGAGATTCATACTCTTTTTGCGTCTGAACATCATAAGACTGAACCACACCACGGAGTGCAAATCTATTGACTTCTTTAATGGTCTCTTCAGAAATCTTACTACCCACTTTAAAGTCTACATCACCTATAGTAACATCTTGTGCAAGTTCTTTATCAGAAAGGAATGACGCAATTCTTAACATCTCTTCTCTGTCTATCATTAAAAGTTGATCATGATGATCTCCATCGAGAACAGCCTTTTCCTCTTCATAGGCTTGAATAGCACGTGCATCTTTCTCATAACCCTTTTTAGTAAAGACTTTTATGTCTACAACTACACCTTCCATAGATGCTGGACAATAGAGTGATTTGTTTACTACATGTCCTGCTTTTTCACCAAAGATAGCACGCAAGAGTCTCTCTTCTGGTGTTGGTTTAATCTCTCCTTTAGGGCTTACTTTACCTACTAAAATCATACCTGGCTTCACATAAGTACCTAACTGTACAATACCTGACTCATCTAAGTGAAGAAGTTCATCTTCACGAATATTTGGAATATCACGCGTAATCTCTTCTGTCCCATGCTTAAGTTCTCTTGCTTCTACTTCTTTTTCATATGTGTGTACAGAAGTAAATGTATCTTCACGTATAATTTTTTCAGAGATAATAATTGCATCTTCGTAGTTATATCCATACCAAGGCATAAAAGCAACCATGATATTTTTACCAATGGCAAGTTCACCTTGATCCATATTTGCACCATCTGCAACCACTTGCCCTGCTGCAATTTTATCACCAAGTTTAACAATTGGTGTTTGCGTAAAAGTAGTATTTTGGTTAGTTCTCATATTCTTTTCAAGCGGGTAATGGTCAATAAATACACCTGTTGAATCTTCACCCATGATATAGATGTTTTTAGCATCAACCTTTTCTACTGTACCTTCTCTCCTTGCTTTCACTGCTTCCCATGCATCACGACTTACAATTGCTTCCATACCTGTACCAACAACGGGAGCATCGGTCTTAAGCAATGGCACGGCTTGACGTTGCATGTTTGAACCCATCAGTGCACGGTTGGCATCATCATGTTCCAAGAAGGGAATAAGTGCTGCAGCTGAACCAGAGATCATTAACGGTGAAATATCAATGAGGTCTACACGTGTAGCTTCATTAAGCTCGATGTTACCATTGAGTCTTGTTTCAATAAGCTCTTCTTCAATACGCCCATCTTCACTCACTTTAGTAGAAGCAGGTGCAATACATTTGTCCTCTTCCTGAGTTGCTGTAATATAGACAATCTCATCTGTAACTTGACAATCTTTGACCACCTTATATGGTGCTTCAATAAAGCCATGTTCATTTACTTTTGAGTATGTTGCAAGTGTATTAATAAGACCAATATTCTGTCCCTCTGGCGTCTCAATAGGACAAATACGTCCATAATGCGTTGGGTGAACATCTCTTACTTCGAAGCCTGCTCTCTCTTTAACGAGACCACCTTCACCTAGTGCAGAGAGTCTTCTTTTGTGTGTCACTTCTGAAAGAGGGTTAGTCTGGTCCATAAACTGTGAGAGTTGCCCTGAAGAGAAAAACTCTAAAATTGTATTAGTAATCATTTTAGAGTTCACCAAGTCATGAGGCATTAGTTCATCAATTGTACCAGAAACAGTCGTCATTTTGTCACGAATTGCCTTTTGCATCTTGATGAGACCTTTATGTAACTCATTACCAAGAAGCTCACCAATCGCTCTAATTCTTCTGTTACCTAAGTGATCTCTATCATCAATATGACCTTTACCATTTTTCACTTTTATCAAGTACTTTACAGTGTTTATAAGATCTTCTGCAGTAAGTATGGTTGCATATTCTGGAATATCTAGCCCTAGCTTATGATTCATCTTCATACGACCAACTTTGGTTAAGTCATACCTCTCTGCATCAAAGAAAAGTTGTTTTAAAAATGTTTTAGCTGCTTCTGGCGTTACAGGTTCTCCTGGTCTCATCACCTTATAAACACGAATTGCAGAAAGTACATTTTCATCGTCTATCTCTTCTGTTTGTTTTAAAAGACGTAATGATTCTTGGTCTGCTATAAATGCATTAATAATAGATTTATCTGCACCTTCTGCAAGGTCATCAATAATATCTATGCTAGCAACACCTTGTTCCATCATCTTCTTAAGTTTAGCTTCATCAAGTGGCGTCACCACATCATAAAGAACTTCACCACTCTCTTGATCAATCACAGGTGAAGCCAAGTGTCTCTCAATCAATACTTCAAGCGGATACTCTATCCACTCAAGTCCATCATCTAAAAACTTTTGTGCTTTCTTTTTTGTGAGTCTTTTCCCTGCATTGACAATCGTGTTACCATCTACATCTTTAACATCATACTCTGCTCTACCACCAAAATCATTGACATCAAATTTTACAAGTGCTCTATTGTTTTTAATCGTAATATTTTTTGTTGTATAGAAAAGTTTTACTATATCATCTTTAGAATAGTCTAATGCCCTAAAAAGAATCGTTGCAGGTATTTTTCTTCTTTTGTTAATACGTGCGTAAAGAATGTCTTTTGAATCATATTCAAAGTATAACCATGAACCACGGTCTGGAATAATCTGTGCAGAGTATAAAAGTGGTGAACCAATAGTAGTCCCCTCTTCTTCTTTAAATATAACCCCTGGAGAACGATGAAGTTGATTGACAATAACCCTCTCAACACCATTAATCACAAATGAAGTTCTGTCTGTCATTAGAGGTATGTCACGTACAAAAACTGCCTGCTCTTTAATCTCTTTTGGGTCTAACTTTTCACCTGACTTTTCATCTCTATTCCAAATAGTCAAAGATATATTCATTTTCAATGATACAGAATAGGTTAAACCTCTTTCCATACACTCTCTTACCGTATATTTAGGCTTCACAATTTCAGAGTTTTTGTAGCTCAATGTTACTCTGTTTTGTTGATCATGAATTGGGAATGCAGATTTAAATACTCTTTCTAATGTAGAGTTCTTTCTATCTTTTTCGCCCATCATTAAAAAGTTTTCATAACTTTTCTGTTGAAGCTGAAGTAAATTTGGAATTTCAATCTCTCTTGCTGTTTTTGAAAAATCAACACGAAGTCTGTTACCAGAATGCAAAGAATTTAGCATGTTTGTCCTTGTAGTGGTGTTAGTTAATGGTTAAAATTAAGTATCGTTTATTTAGAACTATTCTAAAGGTGCTAGATACACAAAGAAACTATTAGAGGAGGGTATGAAATGTCTCCGAATAGCTTTTAACTATATCTGTAGGGTTGAAGCCAAGTCCAAGGACTTAGCTTCAGATAAGTCCTTGGACTTATTTAAGCTCACACTTAGCGCCAGCTTCTTCAATTTGCTTTTTGAATTCTTCAGCTTCTTCTTTAGATGCACCCTCTTTAAGTACAGATGGTACTTCTTCAACAGCAGCTTTTGCTTCTTTAAGCCCAAGACCTGTAATAGCTCTTACTACTTTAATTGCATTAATTTTCTTAGCTCCAGCATCTGTAAGAACTACATCAAACTCTGTTTGTGCTTCAGCAGCTTCAGCTCCACCAGCAGCTCCACCACCAGCTACTACTGTAGCTTGTGCAGATACACCAAACTTCTCTTCAAATTCTTTTACAAGCTCAGAAAGCTCAAGTACTGACATGTTTGAGATAAACTCAAGAACATCTTCTTTAGTTGTTGCCATAATATATTCCTTAATAACATTAAATAGAAACTTCTTTCAGTTTCATAATTTCAAAGAGCCTTGTGGCTCTCACCACTCTAAGCTTCTTCTTCTTTTTTAGTTGCTAAAGCACTCATTCCGATTGTAAAGTTCTGCACTGGTGCATTCCATACATTAAGAAGCATACCAATAAGTTCGTCTCTAGTAGGAAGTTTAGCCATTGCATTAATG
>JAYEFI010000018.1:0-5722 GCA_034658615.1 Campylobacterota bacterium | reverse complement strand
TTCTTCTTCTTTTTTAGTTGCTAAAGCACTCATTCCGATTGTAAAGTTCTGCACTGGTGCATTCCATACATTAAGAAGCATACCAATAAGTTCGTCTCTAGTAGGAAGTTTAGCCATTGCATTAATGGTTTCCATACTAGCAACTTCACCTTGAATTAAACCAGTTTTAATTGCAAAACTATCTTTAAATTCTGTAGCAGCCTTATCAGCAATTTTACAAGGTAACACTTGCGTATCACCCCAAACAACTAAATTAGTATCAGAAAATTCAATATCTTCACATCCTGCATTCTTCAATGCAATACGTGCCAATTTATTTTTAACAACTTTTACTTTAGAGTCTTCATCTTTAGCCATGTTTCTAACAAATTCAAGATCTGAAACAGACATACCTTTGTAATCACAAACAATAATCGCACCAGCTTCTTTAAACTCTGCAGTCATCTCTGTAACAAGTTCTTCTTTTCTTGTTCTAGTCATATATTTCTCCTTTCGACCTACAAAAGGGTGTGCAAATATCCTAAAATATACATTGCACTTTTATGTTTCTTCAAACATAATAATTAAGCTTTCGCCCCTATTGTCTTTGACCTAAATTTAATTGAGAATATTCTCAAAATGAAATTTTATATAAAATAAAACTTCATTTTAAAAATAAGAAAACAAGTTGAAACAACTTGTTTTCTCATAGTCAATCTATTTAATATCCATCACTTCAGAAGTATCTAAAGTCACTGAAGGACTCATTGTCAATGAAATAGCAGCATTAGATATATATCTACCTTTTGCAGATGCAGGCTTAGCTCTGTTTACCATTTCTAATAATGTAATAAAGTTCTCTTTGATTTTTTCTGTACCAAAACTTACTTTACCAATCCCAGCGTGAATGTTACCTTTTTTATCTACTCTAAAGTTTACTTTACCTGCTTTAGCTTCTGTAACAGCCTTCGTAACATCCATAGTTACTGTTCCAGTTTTAGGGTTAGGCATTAAACCTTTTGGTCCAAGAACACGAGCTACTTTACCAAGTACACCCATCATGTCAGGAGTAGAGATAACTGTATCAAAATTAATATTACCAGCTTGAATTTCTTCAATAAGGTCTGCAGCACCAACAATATCAGCACCTGCTGCCTTTGCTTCATCTGCTTTTGCATCTTTTGCAAATACAGCTACTCTCACTTGTTTACCTGTTCCATGAGGAAGTACAACTGAACCTCTTACCATTTGGTCTGCGTGTCTAGGATCAACATTGAGGTTTAGTGCAACTTCAACAGTCTCATCAAATTTAGCTGATTTTAAACTTGTAAGCGTTGTCATTGCTTCATCAACACCGTACTCTTTTGTAACATCTACTTTTTGAAGTAGTGCTTCTCTTCTTTTACTTGGTTTTTTTGCCATTTTATTTCTCCGCTTTTATGCTCCCACATTGCATCATGTGGTTATGATTTTTATATTTTCTTCATATAAAATAGAACTACAAAGATAGTTCCTATAGAAATAGAAAATTAATCTACTATTTCAACACCCATTGATCTACAAGTACCAGCAATAATTTTCGCTGCCATCTCTTTGTCTCTAGTGTTCATATCAACAATTTTTCTCTCGATGATTTCATCAAGCTTAGCTTTATTAATTGAACCCACTTTATTAGTGATAGGATTATCTGTACCTTTTTTAAGTCCTGCAGCTTTTAAAATAAGCTCAGAAGCAGGTGGTTGCTTTGTCTCCATTGTAAAACTTTTGTCACTGTAAACAGTTACTTCTACAGGTACTTTAAAGCCCATCATGTCTTTTGTTTTTTCATTAAATGCTTTACAAAACTCCATAATATTTACACCACGTTGTCCAAGTGCTGGACCTACCGGTGGTGATGGGTTTGCAGATCCCGCAGGGATCATCATTTTAAACTTTTCAGCTACTTTTTTTGCCATCTTTTTTTCCTTCTATAAAATTTAAACTTCTTAAAAGTTGGTAAACCAACCTTTCAATTGCCTCATGAAAATATTTTCTTAAGGCTAATTTCACTAAAGCTTCAACTGAAGCCTTAATGAAACTCATTGATATAGTCTTTTGAAAAAGACTATATAATTTTTTCTACCTGTGTATATAAAATTTCAACTGGTGTATTTCTACCAAAAATTGAAACATTTAGCTTTAATGTACCATGGTCAAGATCATACTCTTCCACCATACCAGTAAAGTTAGAAAATGATCCATCAACGATACGAACCATTTCACCCTTTTCAAAATCAACTTTTGGACGAGGTGCAGACTTTTTCTCCATCTTTTCTAAAATATTTTTAACATCAGACTCTGCTAATGCAGTAGGTGTCTTTTGTTCACCGATAAATCTAGATACTCTTGGTAAAGATTGAATCTTGTGCCATAAACTAGTATCCAGGTCTATATGTGCAAAAGCATACCCCGAATAGAGTGTTCTTTCAGTGATTTTCTTTTCACCATTCTTTACTTCTATTACTTCTTCAGTTGGAACAACAATACGTTCAACTTTTTCTTCAATTCCGTGATCGATTATCAGTTGTTCAATTGCTTTTTTTACAGATTGTTCAGAACCTGAATACGTTTGAATTGCATACCATTGAAAAGCCATTGTTTATCCTATAAAACTGATGATACGATTGATGACATCAATAAGTCAACCAATGCTAAAAATATTGATATTACAGTTACAACGAGAATAACTGCTAAAAATGCTTGTCTTACTTGTACTTTAGTTGGAAATATTACTTTATGTATCTCCGCTTTCGCGTTAGCTATAAATGTTGAAAATTTTCCCATGTTTGTTACCTTTGTTGTGGCAGGCCAAGAGGGACTCGAACCCACGGCACCTGGTTTTGGAGACCAGTGCTCTACCAACTGAGCTATTGGCCTAAATATGTTTTAGCTTGTCATTTGAAAAATATTCAAATGACAGTAGTGACATTACAGTTTCATCTCTTTATGTATTGTGTGGCATTTACACCATTTACAATACTTTTTAAGAGCAAGTTTCTCTGTAGTTGTTTTTTTGTTTTTAGTTGTGTGATAATTACGTCTAGTACATTTCTCACATCCTAAGTGAACTGTTTCTCTCATTGTTATCTCCTATGATAAAGTTTGCAAGAGCTTTATGCCCTTACAAGTGTTTCTCTTAAGCAATAATCTTAGAAACAACACCAGCACCAACTGTTCTACCACCTTCACGGATAGCAAACTTAGTACCTTGATCCATTGCAACTGGAGCAATAAGTTCAACATTAACTTTAACGTTGTCCCCTGGCATAACCATTTCAGTACCTTCTTGAAGTTGAACTGAACCAGTTACGTCTGTTGTACGTACATAAAACTGTGGTCTGTAGTTGTTAAAGAATGGAGTGTGTCTACCACCTTCTTCTTTAGTAAGTACATAGATTTCAGCTTCAAATGCTGTGTGTGGGTTGATTGACTTTGGTTTACAAAGAACCATACCTCTTTGTACCGCTTCTTTGTCGATACCACGGATAAGAACACCACAGTTATCACCAGCAAGACCACAATCCATCTCTTTACGGAACATTTCAACACCTGTTACAGTTGTTGCTTGTGTATCTTTAAGACCAACGATTTCAACTTCGTCACCTACACATACTTTACCTTGATCAACTTTACCAGTAACAACTGTACCACGACCTTGGATAGTAAAGATATCTTCGATTGCCATTAGGAAATCTTTATCTGTTTCTCTTTTTGGCTCTGGAATATATGCATCTACTTGTGCCATAAGCTCAAATATTTTTTCAGACCACTCACCAGCTGTGCCAGCTTTAGCTTCTTCTAGTGCTTTAAATGCTGATCCAGCTACGATTGGTGTATCGTCACCTGGGAAGTCATACTCAGAAAGAAGTTCTCTTACTTCCATCTCTACAAGCTCTAACATCTCTTCTTTATCTTCATCATCAAGTTGATCTTCTTTGTTTAAGAAAATTACGATGTAAGGTACACCTACTTGCTTAGAAAGAAGAATGTGCTCTCTAGTTTGAGCCATTGGTCCATCAGTTGAAGCAATAACAAGAATAGCACCGTCCATCTGAGCAGCACCAGTAATCATGTTCTTAACGTAATCCGCGTGACCTGGACAATCTACGTGTGCGTAGTGTCTAGTTTCAGTTTCATACTCAACGTGAGAAGTAGCAATTGTAATTCCTCTTTCTTTCTCTTCTGGAGCGTTATCAATTTGATCATAATCCATTGTAGCTTGACCATTTTTAAGTCCAAGACACATTGTGATTGCTGCTGTTAGTGTAGTTTTTCCGTGGTCAACGTGACCGATTGTACCGATGTTAACATGCGGTTTCGTTCGTTCGAATTTTTCTTTAGCCATGCTATTCTCCTAGCGTAAATTATTGTTTAAAGGCAGTATTATACCTAAAGTTGCTTAGAATTTATACTGATATGGACAGAACTGTTACACGTTTGTAACACTTTTGTCCATATTGTGTACACTGGAGCCCATAGTGAGACTTGAACTCACGACCTCTTCCTTACCAAGGAAGTGCTCTACCCCTGAGCCATATGGGCGTAATATATACTATTATTTATTTTAAAATTATTATGAGTGATTGTTGAATGTAAGTAATGTGAAGTTTTGTAAATATTTATTCACATCAGCTCCCAGATTTAGACTATTTGGGTGGAGCGGGCGAAGGGATTCGAACCCTCGACAGCCTGCTTGGAAGGCAGGAACTCTAGCCACTGAGCTACGCCCGCAAATAAATAGTCACATATGGTGGTGAGTGAAGGATTCGAACCTTCGAAGACGTAGTCAGCGGATTTACAATCCGCCCTCGTTGGCCACTTGAGTAACTCACCATTATGTTAAAGTTAAATATTTCAATAGATTTATTATTAAATAAAAAATTGGAGATTTAATCTTATTTTCCGGTCAAACACTGATAAAAATTTCATGGAGCTGATGAAGGGACTCGAACCCCCGACCTGCTGATTACAAATCAGCTGCTCTAGCCAGCTGAGCTACATCAGCACCATCATTAGAAGTTATTACACTTAAAATGGACGGGAATTATAGACAAATAGGTTTTAAATGTCAAGGGTTTTTAGAAAAAACTCACTAAATTTCTTTTTTTTAGTTAATTTATATAAAATACAAAGAAAAATAGGCACATTTTATGAAAATTCTACTAGCACCTAGTGAAACCAAAAAATCAGGGGGAGAGCTCTCTTTTAATCCATCTTCACTTCTTTTTGATACACTAGCACCTCATCGTACAAAACTTCTACATACATATATTAATGTTTTACAACAAGGGGACTTCCAAACACTTTCAAAAATGTTCGGCATTAAAAAAGAAGCAGATATACTCATGCACAAGAAAGACATTATCCATGAGCTTACCATGAAAGCCATTGAACGCTACACTGGCGTTGCCTTTGATTATCTAGATTACATGACACTAGAAAAAGATGCACAAACCTATATAGACAATAATGTCATATTATTTTCTAACTTATGGGGTCCTATTCGTGCTGATGATTTAATACCGGAATATAAACTAAAACAAGGTGAAGCAGTAGCAGACATTAAAACAGAAAAGTTTTATAATCAACACTCGGCACAGCTTATGGAAGAGTACCTCAAAAATGAGGAGATACTAGATCTACGTGCAGGCTTCTACGACAAGTTCTACAAACCCACTAAACCCTACACTACCCTTAAGTTCAT
>JAYEFI010000017.1:3003-5761 GCA_034658615.1 Campylobacterota bacterium | reverse complement strand
ATAATGCCGATGGCATTTGGTATCTCATCCGAATCTATTTTAGTGATGCTTCTTTTGTCTAGTTTGGCATTTGGAAAGTTCTTTTCAAAGGTCTCCCAAATGTCTTTGTCATACTCATTTGCCCAAACTGTACTGAAACCTGCTTTTTCAAAACCAAGGTCTAAACCTCCTGCACCTGAGAATAGGGATATTATTTTCATGATTTAAACACCAACAACTTAGCCTCAACCAACCTAATAGGATTATCAGGACTCTTAATACTAACATCCAAAACTTCAACCCCATCAACACCAAGACTCTCCAATGCTTCCCTATCTTCCAAAGGTAACCCATCATACTTATCTCGACTAAACAAACAAACTAATTGAAAACTTTTACTCTCATCATAGGTATAGAGGTAATCAAAAATCTTATCTGGATTGTCTATGTGCCACATACCTCTTATGCGTAAGTCTGTTATACCAAGTGGGTCAACTCTTTTCACTTTTCCCAATTCTTTAGTCTCTGTAAACTCCACATCAGGTATGCTATTTATCCCATCTGAGATAGTATCTTTTATCCTCTCATAGGTTTCTTTTGAAGCACAAAAACAATCTCCATACACCATCCAAAGAGAGTTTAACTTGGTATCATTTGTGTAGCCAATAGTATAGATAATATCTTTCTCGATCCAATCTTCACACTCTTTACACGCCTTTGTAAGCATTGGACTATCGGCATAGAGTTTAGCTTTTGGATATGAGCTATTGAGAGCGATGGCAGAGTTTTTTGACTGTAGCTTTTTTACCTCTATGGCATCTGAGTTTTTTAACATCAAATCTGGTGGGTTGTTTTGATTGCCTTGGTATGAATAAATCTCTGTAAATTTTCTGAGTCGTACACTTTCATCAAGTTCATTTATAGTACCTGTAAAAGCATCTTGGATATACACTTCCAAGGCTTTACCTGCATTGTTGATTCTGTTTCGACCTTCATAATAGTCTGTCAGTTCAACTATAGGATTATTAACTATATTTATAAATGCTTTGATGATATTGGACATAGATACTCACTTCTTTTATTAATGCTCTCATTTTATCTAAAATTATTAAAGAACTATAAAAGCATGTCAAATTGTCATACTTTTATAAAGAACAATATACTTAAAAATATATATTTCATCAACTATCATCCTTATTAATTTAAAATACTTTAACAAAAATTCATCATTAAAGTCAATGAATCTTCCTATCCAATGTATCTAGTCTTTTTAGAGGAGCTCTTAAGGCATATTTACGTATAATTTTCCAATTATTCCAACTTATGCTTAAAAAGGTAACATTTATGAAAAATAAAAGCAGTATATTAGTAGTACTTTTAGGTCTAGCTCTTTTAGGATGTGATGAAGTAGAGACATCATCAGATGGTGATGCATCGTTCCAATACACAACACAAAAAGCTGGGTTTAACCTTAGAGGTAGCATCGCACCAACATGTACAAATCCATTTCAAGTGACAACAAGAGAAGCACAAAATAACAGTACAACAGGTAGACAAGAATGTAAATGGATATGTGCAGAATATGAAGATGCAAAACCAGTAACTGTAAAGCTTGTTTTTGTACAAGAAGGTGTAGGTACGGCATGGGAATTTGAAAGTGACACTGTCTCAACTGCTCCAAACCAGTGCCACGACTAACCTACTTAATTAGATCCCCTATATTTCTAACCTTTAAAAATGATGGCTTTTACATGTAAAACGTGCATCATTTTGAGCTACTTTTGCAAACACTGTTAAGGGTGTTTTTGTAGCAACTGCAATTTCCATAACCTCTCCATATTTTTCTGGAGGAAATGACACTAGCATCTCATACTCTTCGCCTGAAAGTCCTATATCATCACTAATTTCTTCAAAAGAGTCATATCCATATTTATTAATATCTAAAAGCTTATTGGTATCACAAAAAAGTCCATCAGAAATATCCATACCAGTACGTAAATGTTCTCTTGACTGGGCTATGAATTCTGCACGTAATACAGGTGCATAAAAACGTGAATTTGGGTCTATTTCCTCACCTCTAAAAAGTGCTTCAAGGTCTTTTTTTGATTCTCCTAATTTACCAGTAAAAGCAAGTAAATCACCCTGCTTCATACCTGTACGTAAGAGTGGTTTTTTACTCTTAGAAATAATAGTAATACTAAGATGCAACTTCTCACCACCTATGGTGTCTCCACCTATAATTTCACAACCATACTCACTAGCAGTATGTTGTAAACTTTTTGTCAATTCATCTATTTCATCATGTGTTAATGTACTAGGCATGGAGACAGTTACAAGGGCATACTGAGGTTTTGCATTCATCGCAATTGCATCAGAAATATTGACAAGCATCGCTTTTCGCCCTATTTGTGCCATTGACATCCACTCACGTTTAAAATGCACATCTTCAAAAAATGCATCCATACTATAGAGTGTATCTCCAATCACTGCTGCATCATCACCAATATGTTTAGAAGAGAGATTGTTTATAAGGTATTGTTCTTTATCATCTATTTTCATAGTGAAAATTGTAGCATAAGTTCTACCAAATCCATAAAGATTTCATATACAATATATCTCAATTTATACTCAAAAAGAAATAATACACACTATTTTGCAGTAGGTGATAAAGTTTTGCACATTGACAAATAATTATAAATTGGAAAAATTGTAACAGTTAAAGTAGACTTTTTGTATTTTTACTATCATCTTACTTAGTCTCCATATTGCTCAGCTATAC
>JAYEFI010000017.1:0-2903 GCA_034658615.1 Campylobacterota bacterium | reverse complement strand
TTTGCAGTAGGTGATAAAGTTTTGCACATTGACAAATAATTATAAATTGGAAAAATTGTAACAGTTAAAGTAGACTTTTTGTATTTTTACTATCATCTTACTTAGTCTCCATATTGCTCAGCTATACTCGATGTAAATATTATTGATAAATGGAGACCTGCAATGTCACATACTCTACAAGTGAAAGCATTTTTTTTCAATGCAAAAACAGATTATTTACCCTACTACAAAAACTTTACACTGTCACTAGATAGTGATGCTAGTGCAGAAGATATGCTCATCGCCATTAAAGAGCAAAATAGTGATTTCTCTTATCCTGCACTCAACCTTATATTTAAAGTCAATGACCTCATGGTTGAAGCAGAACAGTCTGTTGCTTCCATTGTTGAGAAATTAGGTACAACATTCACTATAGACACACCTAATTCATACCGTGCAAACAATGGACTTATTATCAATGACAATGACTTTATGCAAAGTTTTGAGCTTCTTGCACCTTATGCAACAGATGAAGACAAAGCCTACTACAAAACACTCTACGCCCTACATTATGCTTCAGAGACTGAAAACTTTAACCGTCAGTACATTGGCGATGCCATACTAATTTTAGCCCATAAAATGATTGATGAGGGCAATGAACATAAAGATGCTATCTTAGATGCTATTACATCTGCAGACTCTGGGCTACTTGATTGTGAGTATGAAAATAACCTTTTTAATGCCCAAGATCATACCAAGACTATTGAATCACTCAAAGCAATGTCTAAAAATGATGACGATGCACACCCCTCACTTTTAGACATGATAAAAACCCGTTTAGGACTATCTAGTAAAAAAGAGAATACATCTTCAGCATCTAAAAGAAAAACTGTTATTATTGATAACCTAGAAAACAAACATGTTGCACACTACAGTGGACTTGCTTCCCACAATGAGATGCATACACGCATTACCACTGCAAACATAGCAGGCATTCATTTCCCTAGATCTCACAAACTCTCAGGACTTACACTTCTTGAAGACAATAAAAATCTTGCACTTACAAAAGCAGGAACAACACTTCTTAGTGCATTTGATGCCGGAGCAGAAGTAGTTATTGTTGAAGATGTAGAAGTATTAGATATGTTTACAAAAAATTTCTCAAATATAGAAAATGTAATTGGCAGAAAAATGATTGGATTAGAACTTATTTCAAGTGAAGACTTTATAGCCCAAATATCATAAACTTTTTTGTAATATACTCTTCAATTTCGGTATAACTCCTTATACCGAAACATGCTGTAACACTACCCTTTAATCTATGCTAAATTACCCCCTATAATAACCTATCTTAATGCTTAAATGCTATAATAAAGGCAATTTGTTAACAAAGGATATACATCTATGAGCAAAACCTCAGATATTAAAATCTACGAATATGACGCTGTAATCGTTGGTTCTGGACTGGCAGGTTTGGCAGCAGCCAAAGAGCTAACAGAAGCAGGAAAGAAAACAGCAGTTATCACAAAACTTCACCCACTACGTTCACACTCTGGAGCAGCACAAGGAGGCATCAATGCCGCACTTGGCAAAGAAGACTCTACAGAACTTCATGAATTTGATACAGTTAAAGGTTCAGATTATTTAGCGGACCAAGATTGTGTTGAACTTATGTGTACAAAAGCTCCTGAGACCATCAGATGGGCAGAACATATGGGGGCTGTTTTTTCTCGTAATGAAGAAGGAAACATCGCCATTAGACCTTTTGGTGGACAGTCACAACCTCGTGCTTGTTATGCCAAAGACCGTACAGGTCTTACCCTACTTCAGACTATCTACGAACAAGCAGACCGTGCTGGCATAGAAGTTTACGATGAGTGGTACGCAGGTGACCTTATTTATGATGAGGGTAAAGTATCTGGTGTGGTTGCCTATGACATTCGTAATTCTGAAGTAGCTATTTTTAACGCGAAAGTCACTATGTTTGCCACAGGTGGAAATGGAAGACTCTTTAGATTTAACTCAAATGCACATGCCAACACTGGAGATTCTCTTTCTATTGTGGCACGTCATGGTCTTCCACTTGAAGACATGGAGTTTGTACAGTTCCACCCAAGTGGTTTGGGAGGTTCTGGTGTACTCATCTCTGAAGCTGCACGTGGAGAAGGTGGTAGACTCTTTAACTCTGAAGGTGAAAGATTTATGACCAAATATGCTCCAAATGCTATGGAGCTTGCATCTCGTGATGTTGTGTCACGTGCCATTATGGAAGAAGTACGTCAAGGCAGAGGTGTGGGTAAAGATGGACAATCGGTTAACCTTGACCTTACACACTTAGATCCAAACATTATCCTTACGCGTCTTCCGGAACTTCGTGAACTGGCTATTGCGTTCCAAGGGCAAGATATGCTTAAAGAAGCTATACACATCTCTGCAACAGCACACTATTCTATGGGTGGTATACCTACAAACATTGACTGTCAAGTACAGAAAAATGCAGAAGGTGACCTAGTAGAAGGTTTCTATGCAGCTGGTGAGTGTGCCTGTGTTTCTGTACATGGTGCGAACCGTCTGGGAGCTAACTCGGTACTTGAAGCGATGCTATTTGGTAGACACGCTGGAGAAAACATGATAAAAGCACTAGATAATGGTGCAACACTTCGCACAGCAACTGTTGCTGATGCAGATACGCTTGTAGCTGAAATGAACACTATCAAAACTTCAAATGGTTCTGAGACTATTCCAGGGTTAAGAGTAGAGCTTCAAAATGGTATGACTGCAAACGCAGGTGTATTTAGAACCAAAGAATCACTAGAAAAACAGCTTGTCATCATAGACGACCTACTTGGTAGGTTTAACAACATACGCATAGATGATAAATCTGTTACATTTAACACAGACCTACAAGAAGCCATAGAGCTTGG
>JAYEFI010000016.1:0-20211 GCA_034658615.1 Campylobacterota bacterium | reverse complement strand
GATATTAGTTAATGGGTAAATATAATTTTTAGAGTGAATTTAAAAATTGGTGACCCCAAGGAGACTCGAACTCCTATAACATGGATGAAAACCATGGATCCTAACCGTTAGACGATGGGGCCAACAATAATAAGTAACAAGTTACAAAATGGTGACCCCAAGGAGACTCGAACTCCTATAACATGGATGAAAACCATGGATCCTAACCGTTAGACGATGGGGCCAACAACAACTTGTGGACGGAATTATATAGACTAGGGGCTTAAATAACTCTTAAACATAGTATAATTTATAAAAAGTTTTAGGAGTGATAAAAGTGACCATTATAAAAATATTTTTGATAACAATTACAACCTTATTTTTTACTGCTTGTTCAAGTAAAGAGTATAGTAAGCAAGAGAGTGCCTTTATTGTGTTAAAAACACCTACTTTTAAACATGCAGACCTAGGGTTTATCTATGAAGGTAATGACAGCTTAAAAGTAGAAATATATAGCAGTGGGCAACCAGTGATGCGTTTAAACATTACAGACGATAATGTGTGCATGAGTCTCTTTGAGTGTATGGACAAAAAATCATTTAATAAAACGGTTTTAAATGAAGCATACCCAAACAGCATACTTCAAAATATATTTAAAGCACAAAAAATATTTGATGGACGAAATATGCTAAAAATACGTAACGGCTTTACACAAACGATAAAGGACACCAACAAATATGAGATTGAGTATAGTGTTTTAAATAAACAGGTTCTTTTCCGTGATAGAATGAATAATATTCTAATTAAAGTTAAAAGGATGGGTAGATGAAGTTTGTTGGGGCTCACGTAAGTGCGAGTGGAGGTGTAGACAACGCACCACTAAATGCCATGAAAATAGGGGCAAAAGCTTTTGCACTCTTTACAAAAAACCAAAGACAATGGGTGGCTAAGCCTTTAGAGACTAAAACTATTGATGCTTTTCATACTAATTTGGAAGCATCAGGTGTATTGCCTAAGCATATTTTACCCCATGATTCGTATTTGATTAACCTAGGACACCCTGAAGTAGAAAAGCTTGAAAAATCTAGAGATGCTTTTGTAGATGAGTTAGAGCGTTGCCGTATTTTAGGACTAGATAGATTAAATTTTCATCCAGGATCGCACCTTGTGAAAGTAGGCAAAAAAGACCCTGAATATATGGACAAAATGATGCAAGCAGAGCTAGGGTGTTTAGATGTCATCGCTGAGTCGTTAAACATAGCCATAGATGCTACCAAAGATTCAGATGTTAAACTTGTGATAGAAAACACCGCAGGACAAGGCTCAAACCTTGGGTATAAATTTGAACACTTGGCACATATTATTGATAAGGTAGAAGATAAGAGCCGTGTAGGGGTATGTATAGACACTTGTCATATGTTTACCGCAGGGTATGACATACGCACAAGAGAAGCGTATGACAATACATGGCAGAGCTTTGACAGTATAGTTGGTCGTGAATACCTTATGGGTATGCATATTAATGACTCTAAGCCAAAGTTAGGCTCACGCGTAGACAGACATCACTCTTTGGGAGAAGGTGAAATAGGCTGGGATGCCTTTTCGTACATTATGAATGACTCACGTATGGATGACATACCACTTGTCTTAGAAACCATTGATGAGTCAATTTGGTCAGAGGAGATTGAGGCGTTGTATGCCTTTGTGAAGTAAAAACTAACATAGGAGAAAATAATGAAAAACATAGTAAAAAGTATAGCATTAAGTGCAGTAGTCAGTTCTTTGGTTGTAGCGGGGGGATATAAAATTCCAGAGCAGTCTCTTAACTCAATGGCATTGGGTGCAGCATATGTTGCCAATACTTCTGGGGCAGATACAGCATATTTCAACCCTGCCAATATGGCATTTATGGAAGACAAACAGTATGTTGCAGGTGCATTAACATTGGCACATCTCCCTTCAAACACCTATACTTTAGGTGGCCCTTACTCGGGTGAATCTGAAGTTGAAAACTTACCGATACCTAGTTTTCATTATGTAGCAAATGCCATGGGTGACTTCCGTTGGGGGGTAAGCATGGTTGCTCCTGGAGGACTTACAAAGCGTTGGGAAACACCTTTTCAAAAAGCATCTGCTGAAGAGTTTACTTTAAAGGTTGTAGAACTCAACCCTTCTATGTCATATAAATTAGCAGATAACCTTGCCATTGGTGCAGGACTTAGATTGGTTTATAGTGAGGGCATTGTTAAAAGTGATAGTGCTGATACAGGAGGTGCGTTGGTAGCTTCAAGAGAGATGGAGGGAGATAGTCTTGCCTTGGGATATAACTTAGCACTTGCATATAAGCCTACATCAACCATTCATGTGGCAGTGACTTACCGCTCTAATGTGGACCTAGAAGAAGAGGGTGAGGCAAAACTATTTGTCAATGCGATTAACCCTAAAGCACCTTTTTACAACGGAGATGCTTCTGTAACAGTTCCTTTACCTGCGGCACTTAACATAGCCATAGCAAAACAAGTGAATGACAAGCTTACACTAGAGTTTAACTATGAAAGAACATTTTGGTCTGAATATAAAAACTTAGACTTTGAATATAGTACAGCATTACCAGCATTTGATGCTCCAATTGCTAGAAACTGGGAAGATACCAATACGTTTAGGGTAGGAGCAACACTTGAAGTTGATGAAAAGTTAACTGTTATGATGGGTGTAGCAATAGACGAAACACCAGCACCTGTTGAAAATATTGGGTTTGAGCTTCCAGATAGCGATGCTAAAATTTTCTCTATGGGTTTCAGATATCAGCAAACCCCACAGCTCTCTTGGGGTGCAGCCTTACTATATACTGCAAAAGATACTATAACATTAAAGAGGGGTGCACATGAAGATCAAAGTGCTACAAATGTTTTAAATCAGGGAGGTAGATTCTCTGATGGTGGTGCGATATTGACCACAGTAGGTTTGGCATACGAGTTCTAAGATGAATTACCCATTTGAGAATTTTTATGAACTCATAGGCTTTCAAGCTAAAAAACGTAAGCGAAAAACAGCACTACTTGTGGGTGATACAACTATCACCTATGAAGAGATATTGCGTAAAACCGATAAACTGGCAGGATATTTGGCAGATAAAGGTGTAAAAGAGGGTGACAAAGTAGCCCTTTTTTTACGTAACTCTCCTGAGTTTATTTACAGTATCTTTGCCATCTCAAAGCTTGGGGCTATTGTTGTGCCTATTAACACTTTTTTGAAAGAAGATGAGTTAAGCTATATTTTGGAAGATAGTGGAGCAACTGTTCTGATGGCATCGGCTATACACAATAAAGTTGTCAATAGTTCTAGGGCTTCTGAATTATGTGACTACATAGTATGGGAAGATGATGACACCATAGAGGGCGAGAAGCATTTACACTTTTCAGATGTGGACAATACGACACTCACCGTCGAACATAGACAAAGGGACTTAGAAGACACTGCCGTTATTATTTATACTTCTGGGACAACAGGTAAACCAAAAGGTGCCATGTTGAGTAATAAAAATGTACTTTCCAATGCAGAATCTGGGCGACGTACTATTAACGTGAAACCTTCAGATAGAGGGATAGTTTTTTTACCTATGTTTCACTCTTTTACTTTTTCTATTGGGGTTGTGTTACCATTGTATGTGGGTGCAAGTATCGTGATTATCCAGTCTTTACAACCCTTTACAAATATTTTTAAACAAACATTGACAAAACGTGTTACCCTTTTCTTTGGGATACCAGATGTCTATAACGCTTTATCTAAAGCAAAACTTCCATGGTACTTTATGTGGTTTAACCGTATACGTGCCTTTATTTCTGGGGCAGCTGCTTTACAACCTAAAACACTTGATGCCATGGCAAAGAAATTTAAGCGTGCTACATTGCTAGAAGGCTATGGGTTAAGTGAAGCAAGTCCTGCTGTGTGTATGAATACATTTAAAAAGCAAAAAGCAGGTTCGGTGGGAACGGCACTGTATGGCTATGAGATGAAAGTGGTCAACGAGGAGATGGAAGAGCACCCTAGAGGAGGCATTGGTGACATTATAGTACGTGGTGATAATGTGATGCAAGGCTACTTAGGTAGACCAGAAGCTACCGATGATACTATTGTCAATGGGTGGTTGTTGACAGGTGACATGGGGTACATGGATGATGAGGGCTTTTTATTTATAGTAGATAGAAAAAAAGACCTAATCATCTCTAAAGGGATTAATATTTACCCACGTGAGATAGAAGAGGTCATTGATGTTTTTGAAGGTGTAAGTGCTTCTGCAGTGATTGGTGTTGTTGATGAAAAGAGTGGTGAAGCACCCATAGTCTACATAGAACTCTCCGATGAGGTTGAGAGCTTAGATGAGCAAGGACTTAAAAAGTATATGAGAGAACATCTTGCAAACTATAAGATACCAAAACAGATTCACCTCATAGATGAGTTACCTAAAAATGCTACAGGGAAAGTACTTAAACGAGTACTCAAAGAGAGACTAAAAGAGAATGAGTATTAAAACCACAGCACTTATCAATGCAAAGCTTATTATTGATAGCACTATCATAGAAGATAAAATTCTTTTATATGATAGTAAAATTATAGACATTGTAGATGATATACTATTGACAGATAGTGACAACATAGACATAGTAGATGCAAAAGGTTGTTATGTAAGTGCAGGGTTTATAGACCTGCATATACATGGTTCTGGGGGTGCAGATGTGATGGATGCAACACCTGATGCGTTAGAAACCATCTCTACCATATTGCCCTCTACGGGTACTACTTCATTTTTAGCGACAACTATGACAATGTCTTCTGAAGATATTGTCAAGGCTTTACAAAACATTGCACAACATGCTCCAAAGGTTACGGGGGCAAACATATTGGGTGTACACTTGGAAGGTCCATTTTTAAATGTTTCAAAGCATGGTGCACAAGATAAAGCGTTTATACAAAAACCAAGTTTCACTCTCATAGAAAACTATATAGATCATATAAAAATGATAACCATTGCCCCAGAAGTGGAGGGCAGTGAAAAGTTTGTAAAGATGTTGTCAACACAATACCCAAGTATCATACAAAGCATAGGACACTCAAACGCTACATATGCACAAACAAAACAGAGTTTTACGTGGGGTATTTCTCATGCCACACATTTGTTTAATGCAATGAACCCTTACCACCATAGAGAACCAGGCATCATTGGTGCAGTGTTTGACTCAGATGTTACCTGTGATGTCATAGCAGACTTGGTACATACGCATGCTAATACACTTGAACTTGTGCATAAAATGAAAAAAGAGAAACTGCTACTCATTACAGATGCTATGAGGGCAGGGTGTATGAAATGTGGAAACTATGACTTGGGTGGACGTGCTGTAGAAGTGAGTCAAGGTAAAGCCATACTTGAAGATGGCACATTGGCAGGGTCTGTACTCAAGATGAATGAAGCCTTACGAAATATGACCATTCATACAGAAATGACACTGGTTGAAGCCGTGGATGCGGTGACAAAAGTACCTGCTGGTATGTTGGGTGTTCAAAAAGGTGCACTAAAAGTCGGGTATGATGCAGATATAGTAATATTTGATGAAGATTTTAGTATCATTACAACTATTGTCAATGGTCAAGAAAAATATAGGAAATAAAATGTTTGGATTTTTAAAACGCAAGGTACGTGATGTTTATGCACCCGTAGATGGAAACATAGTTAAACTAGAATCAGTAAATGATGATGTTTTTTCAAGTAAAATGGTTGGAGATGGTGTGGCTATTATACCCATAACTGGTCGTTTTACTGCACCTATAGATGGTGTAGTGAGTAAAATATTTTCTACCAATCACGCTTATAGTATTAAGAGTGATAAAGATTTAGAAATTATGGTACACATAGGGCTGGAGACGGTTAGCTTAGAGGGAAAAGGTTTTACACGTATTGCAAACGAAGGTGACTCTGTAAAGGTGGGAGATGTCATTATAGAAGCAGATTTAGCCTATATTCAGACACATGCTAAAGATATAATTACACCCATTATTGTCACAGATGCGAGTGACGTAAAAGAGATAGACAAAAACTTTTCTGTTGTAAAAAGTCAAGATAAAATTATGGAGGTTTCATAATGCCAGAGAGTGATAATATATACTATTATGTAGTGTATGGATTGATATTGTTGGCTTTTTTTATTGTGTTAAAAACACCGAAAAAAGATAAAGATAAGGACAAAAAGTAATCATTATGAGGCTACTCCGCAGTAGCTTTTTATTCTATGGCTGATTTAGAATCTATTGAATCAATAGTAGAGGGGGTCTATCATTTTTTAGTTTGAAATAATTGCTTTATATCTTGCTAAGGGAATGATAGACCCCTAAACTTTTCTAAACTTTTTCTATCTTGGATTCACATCATAAGCGAATACCCTAAAAGTAAATTGCTGTAGTGGATATCAAGAAGAGTTAGAGACGAAATCTATGGCTGATTTAGAATCTATTGAATCAATACAAAAACCCAAACAACCAAAGTGGTATTTTGTTGCCACTTCCTATCTCTATGTCGTCTGCTACTATATAGGACGATGGAATATCTTTGATTTGCTTGTAGTTTTTATTTTTACCCCCTATTTCAAAGGTGTATGTATTGTCTACTAGGAAATCACCTTTTTTAGGAATGTTTAGTGTATGTTCAAAGAGCATAGATTTAAAAAATACTTCTCGAATCGTTCCTATGTTGGGCGTATTGCAATAAGCATAATGCAAATTAGTGTTGTTAAAGTAAATCTTTTCAGGTTTAGCAAAAATATTATCACCTTTTGTCACAGGTCGCATGAGTGTGAGAATCTTGGCTTTATGTAAATAATCTAGGTATCTATAAAGACTTCTGTAGTCAGTTCCCATACCCATCTTTGAGAGTAATTCATTGATATTTGGAGTATAAGGTACACTTTCACACAATATCAGGAGAAGTTTTTTGAGTGTACGTATATTTTGGTATTCAATGTTAAATATAGAAGGAATGTCCACTTCTATGACAGTATTGATAGTTTCTGCTAATTTTATCTTGTAGGTGGAAGATTTGTCAAAGTAGTATGGATAGTACCCATCATGTAAATAGTCACCAAATAAGGCTAAATCAAACTTTTCCAAGAGTTCATAAGCAATATCAACATGAGAGGATAAAAGCTCTTCAAGTGTAAAGGATGGCAAGATAGTGCCTAATTTTAGTTCTATAAACTCTCTAAAGGATAAGCCTTCTACCTCAAAGACAATAGCTCTTCTACTTAAATCTGCTTTTGAATGATCAATACGTAACGCACTACTCCCACTAAAAATAACTTGTAACTCTAAAAAATCATAGATTTTTTTAAGTTCATTCTCGAAGTCAGTATATTTATGAATTTCATCAATAATAAGAAGTTTGCCACCTTCATTTTGAAATGTTTTAGCAAGCTCAAAAAGTGAATCTATCTTGATAGAATCAGCACTAATATAGAGCTTTTTTGAAGGTGCTAAAGCATTTTCTTTAAGATACTGGAGTAAAAATGTTGTTTTCCCTACACCTCTTGCCCCAATAATGCCACTCATCTTGTCAAAATCAAAGCTATCAAAGAAGTATCGTTTGTATGTAGTGCGTTGTTTTTTTAATAGTAAGGTTTGCAACTCTCGTATTTCTTCTAGCATGAGTATCCATTATTTTGATATATATATCAAAAATAGTATATCAAAAATTGATATACATGTCAATAATTTGGAATTGAATGTGTATTGGTGACTTTTTTATTGTGTTAAAATACCTATTATTAGATGTCCCCTAAAGATAAAAAGAAAAAGTAAGCATTACTTCAATGCTTCTTTAATCCCCTCTGCGATACCTTCTGCTTTTGTGCCTAGAACGACTTGTATGGTTGTATTGTTAGGTCTTATGATGCCTTTTGCACCTAAGTTTGTAAAATCTTCATCTTTTAATAGGGTACTGTCTTTTACAGACATGCGAAGTCTGGTGATGCAGGCATCTGTACTTACAATATTGTCTTTACCTCCTAGTGCGGTAATAAATGCTAAGGCTTCATCATTTTGTGTGAGGGTGGTTTCTTTTATTTTTTCTTCATCAAATATTTTTAGTTTTAAGAGCTTTATGGTGTAGTAGGCACTGATAAAGTAGATAAATGAAAAGACTAAGCCTAAAGGCAGGAGTAGCTCTGGGTTGGTGGCAAGTTTATAGTTAATGACATAGTCTATAAAACCTGCTGAGAACCCAAACCCTGCATGGATGTCGAGCATTTGAGCAATGGCAAGTGCTAATCCTGTGAGCAAGGCATGCAAAACAAAGAGCAAAGGTGCAATAAAAAGAAACAAAAATTCTAAAGGCTCAGTAATACCTGTAAGAAAAGAAGTAAAGGCTACACCAGCTAAAATAGCCCCTGCTTTTTTGCGTTGTGCTTTTGGGGTAGTTAAGTATATGGCTAGAGCCATGGCAGGTAGACCAAACATCATCACCACATAAAAACCTGACATATAGACACCTGCTGTTTTGTCTCCTGCAAAGAAACGATGCAAGTCACCGTTGGCTACAACTTCTACGCCATCTTTTATATGTGTGAATTCTCCTAGCTGAAACCAGAACACGGAGTTTAGTATATGGTGAAGTCCAAGAGGTATGAGTAGACGATTGAGCGTTCCATAAATAAAAGTACCCACCTCTTCAAGCCCAATAATAGCGTTTGAAAATGCGTCAATACCTGATTGTGCAAAGTGCCAAAAGTACCCCGCTAAGACACCTACTGCAATGGCGACAAGAGAGGTAACAATAGGCACAAACCTTTTTCCACCAAAAAATCCTAAAAATTCAGGAAGCTTAATAGTATGGTAACGGTTGTAAAGTGTGCCCGCTAAAATACCCATGATGATACCTACAAAGACACCCATATTGACATCTTTGTCTATACTTATATAGACCGCTTTTGCTATAAGTACACCCAAAGCACCTGCAAGTGCTGCTGCACCATCGTTATTTTTAGCTAGACCGTAAGCAATACCGATACCAAAAAGTAAATCTAAGTGAGAAAATATAGCATCTCCTGCACTTTTCATGATGCTTGCTACTTGTGCATCTATAAAAGAGATGTCACCAAAACCTAAACGAAGTAGAAGTGCTGCCACAGGTAAGACGGCAATAGGTGTCATGAGTGCTTTACCCACTTTTTGAAATAGATTAAACATATAGAGTCCTCATTTTTTAATGTGTTATGGTAGCATGAATTACCTATAGATAAACGCTAAGCAATGCTCATAATTGGGTTTATGCTACAATAACAAAAATTATAAGAATAGATAATGATAAAAATATTGGTAATATTATTGGCTGTAACAACTATCTACTCAGAAGAGTTAAGTACCTATCATGATACCTCTAATATAGAGACCAACACAGGAAAACCAACTATAAATGTAAACCCTCAAGCAAGGGTTATTAATGGAGTAGAGGTATCTATTGACAGTGAAAAATGGGAGTTTATAGGTGCTTTAAAATTAAATGGAATTCATTATTGTGGGGGAAGTCTCATTGCTCCTAATTGGCTTTTAACGGCAGCACATTGTGTAGACACACGTGTGCCTATTTCGCAAGATACTGTAGGCGTAGGAAATTACAATATTAACTACACTACAGAACAAAGTGTCAAGCGGTTCATAGTGCATCCTGAGTATAATTCAACGACACTCGATAACGATATAGCACTCATAGAACTTCAAAACAATGTAACAAATATTGCACCTATTGTGTACGATACTTCATACACTTTAGCTGTAGATACCCCAACAGAAGTAGCAGGCTGGGGGAATATGAGTACAACATCAGAAGTTTTTCCTACAAGTTTAATGGAAGCGTTGGTTCCCATTGTCGATTTGGATACATGTAATACACACTATGAGGGGAACATAACTTCCAATATGTTTTGTGCAGGATATTTTGATGGCACGAAAGACAGTTGTCAAGGAGACAGTGGTGGACCATTGGTTGTTAACAATAGTCTTGTGGGCATTGTAAGTTGGGGAGCGGGCTGTGCAGAGGAAAATTTCCCTGGTGTTTATACAAAAGTACAAAACTATGATGACTGGATAAAAAATGCACAATCATATAAGAAAGTATTAGCTACTTCAGACAGTGTTTCTCTAAATGGATTTAAGTACTATAGGATTCCTGCCAATAAAGGACAGTCACTTAATGTGACACTGACTAGCTTAAGTGCAGATGTAGATCTTTATGTGAAGGCAGGGTCAAATCCAACCACTACATCTTTTGACTGCGTTTCGGGGAATTATGAAACGAGTGGAGAAGTTTGTGCCATTGCCAGCGATAAAGACATTTACATAGGTGTGTATGGATTTAAAGCTGGAAGTTATGATTTGGAAGTCATCTCCATGGGTGGAGAGAATATTGAGAAAAAGTGGCTCATCATGCCAGTGATGGACGGTATGAATATACCTATCCCTTATAAATAAGGGTTAAGATTTTCTAATCTCTTCTTTGACTTTTCCTATATGCTTAGAAGAGACACTTAGTGTGTGCATTTTCAATGCTAGAAGTTTAGGTATGGCAACGGTATTTGAAGCTAACTCTCCACAAAGACTCACAGGCTTTGTTGCCTCCTCCATAATAGATTTTATCACAGTAAAAATAAGGGGAGAGAGTTCATCTACTTGTAGTGTTGGGTGTGTACGTTCCGTAGCAAAAAGGTATTGTGTAAGGTCGTTTGTGCCTATGGAGTAGAAGTCTACAACAGGGTTAAACTCTTGAAGTAAAAAGAGTACAGAGGGTACCTCTATCATAATGCCAAAGTTTATGTTAGATATATCGATAGTATGTTTTTTGGCAACCTCTTGTGCAAAGCTTTTTGCATGACTAAACTCTTCAACTGTACTTACCATAGGAAACATGACTTTAATGGCTTTGTTGTTGGCGGCTTTAAAGATGGCATGGAGTTGCTCTTCCATAAGCTGAGGATGGGTCTTAAAGAGACGTACCCCGCGTATGCCTAAAAATGGGTTTGCTTCATGTTTTAGGTCAATGTAGGGGAGCTTTTTGTCACCTCCTACATCTAGTGTGCGTACAGTAATGCTGTCGAAAAGTGCAAAAATGTCAGTGTAAGCTTGGGTTTGCTCTTCTAAAGAAGGTTGCATTTTTGTAAATAAAAACTCTGTTCTTAAAAGCCCTATACCTTGAGCACCTTCATTTTTTGCTTCCTTTGCAGATGCAACACTGGAGACATTTGCAAGCACGGTAACTTTTTTCCCTTTTTTTGTTTGAGCTGGTTCAAAACGTTTGAGGTAGGCACTCTCTGCTTCTACTTTATGTTTCTTTTGACTGACTGTGGCTTGGGTAAAGTCATCTTTTGTTGGATCTGTGACTATGACTCCACAGGAGGCATCAACAATCATAGGCTTTTTATGTAGTTCAAAATGTGTAGAGCAAATAACAGAGACAATATTCTCTGCCTTGAGTAAAATAGCCGTATGAGAGGTTGAAGTTGTCTCTTTTAAAATAACCCCTTCAAGAGCAGTCTGCTTTAGTTGAGATATTGTACTAGGTAAAAGGTCATCGGCTAGCAATATAAACGGTTCAGTTGGAAAGTCAAATGTATAGGTGTAGCCCAGATGTTGTTTCACGCGTTGAAGTATATCTTCATAGTCTGCACGTTTACTTGCGTGCTTGCCACCTAGAAGAGCATGGCTTTGCTCTTCTATGCGTTTTTCAAACATTTCTAAGGTGTCAAAGTTACTTGTAAGTGAGGCAAGTAGCTCTTTTTGTGCAAGGTAAATACCTTCGCTGTTTGCCTCTATTTGAGAAAGACTCTGTAACTCTTCCTCTGCAAGTGTAGCGGCCTTTTGTAAGGTAATGTTTTTTGCAGTATAAACCTCTTTTTTATGGTACGTATATACAGGGGCAACAGCCACACCAGAAGAGAGACTTTTAGCTTCCAATACTTCACCTCTATACGTATGAAGTTGTGTTGTCGCAGTTTCTACTTCTTTGTCATCTTGCATCAATGTTTGAAAATACTCAGTCAATGTTTTAAGGGACATCTGTGCATCTTTACCTTGGGTAGTGAGTATAAAGGTGTCTTCTTTTTCAAGGTTTAAACCAAGAAGTGTATTGACCGATTTTGCATTGACTTTAGTGCCGTTTTTTGTAGCAAAGACAGTACAATGAAACTTTTTTGCCTCTACAGCAAACTGGGCAGCAGGACGTAAGTGAAAACCATTGCTAGAACTTACGGTGAGTGTCGTACTGTAAGGTTTTGAAAATAGGGTTTTAAAAAATTGCATTTTACTCTTTAGTATGAATATATTTTTAAGGGAACTTCTAAAGTATAACAAAATTTTTTTATAAATGCACATGATAAAATTAATATTATTTAATACTAAAGCTATATAGGTACATTATGACAATATGAACATTTGTTCATATTGTCATAATGTACAGAACCCTCTCTCTTTTCAGAGCTCTCTAATAAAGTTTTGATATGCTAAATTTAAATATCTAGTGAGGAACATAATTGAAATATTTAATTAACTTTATAGAGACAAAAGAGATACAAAAGAGTTTGATTTATGAACAACTAAAATGTACAAATGAAGAGGCACTTCTCTTGCAACATATATGTGTACGATATGTGAAAGGTCTGGAAGAGATACCTGTACTAGAAATGTTAAAAGAACAATTTTCTGGGAAAGAGTATGACTATTTAACAAAACTTGAACTGGTAAAAAACCTATTGAATCTTGGGTGGATTATCCAAATGAGTTTTGGGCAAATCAAAGCACATGATACTTCTAAGCTTGAACTTCTTACGACTTCTGTCACACCTAGTATTTCACTCTTGCGTTTGCTGGAAGAAGGGTCGTTAGAAATTTACTTACCAGAAGTCAATCCATATACCGACCATTTGGAGTATTTACAAGACCAGTTTGACATGGTTTCACTGCTACACAACATAGCAACATTTAAACAAGGTTATGGAGACAATTCTCTTAGTATTGGGCGTCTTAAAAATAAACTTTCATTGCTAACTTCACGCATAGAAGAACGTGTTAAAATCACACAAACACCCATAGATGTTGAGGAGTTTTTTAAAGAAAAAGGGCTAGATGAAAAAGAGAAACGCATCTTTTTAGCACTTCTTAAAGAGGAGTATTCTGGAGGTGAGGGACTGTTTCGAGACATGAACACACTCATTGAACTCATTAGTTTCGATGAATATGAAAAAATCAAAAACCGTGCACTACTCGAAGATGGGTCAAGGCTGCTTTCTGAAGAGATTATAGACTACGAAGAGATACTCAATATGTTTGGAGGGGTAAGTCGCTCTTTTTATCTTGAAGATGATGTACTTCAACGTATTATTCATCCCAAAAAGAAGAAGAAGGTTGCTAAGTTAAAGTTAGGCGAACTCGTAGAAGAGCAAGATCTTTTTGAATACCTAAAACCAAAAACAACGTTAGATGATGTTGTGCTACACCCCAAAACAAGAGAGACCCTTGAAAATGTTGTTAAACAGGTTGACAAAGAGGTGTTTAAAAAACTAAAAGAGTGGGGCATTAAAGACAAAAAAAGAGGTATTGATGCACGTATTATCTTTTATGGTTCGGCTGGTACGGGTAAAACCATGACGGCTGTCTCTTTGGCTAAAACGTTAAAACGTCCCATACTCTCTTTTGATTGTTCTAAAATTTTGTCTATGTATGTGGGAGAGAGTGAAAAGAATGTGCGTAAAATATTTGATGACTTTAAAGAGCTTAGTAAAAAAGCAAAAGTAGACCCCATATTACTACTCAATGAAGCAGATCAGTTTTTAAGTGCAAGGAGTGAAGGTGCAGGAAGTTCTGCAGACAAAATGCATAACCAAATGCAAAATATTTTTTTAGAACAAATAGAAAGATTTGAAGGTATTCTCATTGCTACAACCAATCTACTAGGTAACATAGACAAGGCATTTTCAAGACGTTTTAACTACAAAATAGAGTTTAAAAAACCGGGAAAAAAACAGCGTTTACGCCTTTGGCAGTTTATGCTCCCAGAAAATGCTGACTATGAAGAGGGGTTTGCCATTGAAAATCTAGCAAAACATGAACTCACTGGAGGACAAATAAATCTCATCATCAAAAACACAGCCTACAAAGTAGCCGTAAGAGAAGAGTCTGTTTTTGGAAACAAAGATTTTTTAGAAGAGATAGAAAAAGAACTAGGGTCAAGTTTCGATGGAGCTAAAAGCATGGGCTTTAAGGTCTAATGACACAGTATTTCCTATTACTTTTAGCAATATTTGTTACAGCAGTATTAGGCATGATGTATCCTGCTGTTTTGATGGGTGTAGCTATTGTTTCTTTTGTGGGCATGGTCTATGTCTTATGGCAGAAAAAACAAAAAGGGTTTAATCCACAAAGTAACAGCTACAAAGCACTCGAAAAAGTAAAAAAGAAACGCGTCAAAAAAGCAGACTCTCAACATAAACTTATTGGTGACCAAATGACCTACATTGCACAAGAGTGGGGTTACACCAAGGAGCAAGAAAAAACCATAGAAAAGTTTATAGACAGTAGAGGCTATAGTGAGATATACAACAGACTCACCGCCTCACTCTTACCTCAAATGATAACCCTCATAGACAAATGTAACGAAAAACAGCAAAAAGGTTGTAAACGTGAAGTCTCTAAACGTTTACGAGAACTAACTGAACTCATGAAGGTAGAACTTAAAAAACAGCATGCTCAAAAAGGTGAGAGTCTAGAAACTACACTTGAAGTGTATGATTATCTTTTAAAGGAAGTGAAGTAGATTTGACCATGTCAAACGCCATGACAAAATCAATAACATAACAATATGCTATGTGCTTACTTCACAATCTCCACATTTTCTTTGGCTAAATCCATGATGCCACCCTTGATGTTAACTGGAGTAAACCCATGTTTTTTTAGTACACGAGAGGCATATACGGAGCGGTTACCTGTAGCACAGTAGACAAGTATTTTTTTGTTTTTCTCATTTTTTAACATGCCTAGGTTTTGTGCAAGGTGTTCTACGGGAATGAGGGTGGCATCACGTAGGTGACCCTCTTTGTATTCTTGTATGGTACGGACATCTAGCAAGGAAGTGTTGGTGTCATTTTCAATCATTGCTATGGCTTGTTTTGCGTCAACAGATTCAAAGTTTGCCAATATCCAGCCTTTGGAATAGGCAAAGAAAACCATGATGCCAACCATGGCAATCCAGTAAAGTATGTTTGTATATTTTTTCATGCAATCAATCCTGATAGTAGTCTATGAGTGACATTGTAACCCCTTTTCCTTTGTTTCGCATCGTTACATAGTCAAAAAGTAATTTTTATAGAAGATTGTTACAGAAGTATTTTAATTAACATTTAGCTAGGATTGGTGTAATATTAATGAGGACTCTCTACACGACGAACAAGTTAAGGGAATAATCGATTTTAAGGAAGTAATATGACTCATGTAGCTACAGAACACCCGTATTTTGGTGTATTTGTTTTGTTTGCGTTAACCTTTATAGCGTTTCCAGCAACGTTGTGGGCAGCACGCTTTGTCTCTAGAAAACTGGCACGTCTTGACACAGAAAGACTAAAGCTATCTATTTACGAATGTGGACCAGAGGTTACGAAACAACCCAACACCATTTCAGCACAGTTTTACCTCATAGCACTATTGTTTATTTTGTTTGATGTAGAGATTATCTTTATGTTCCCGTGGGCAATTGATTTTAAACTACTCGGTTGGTTTGGTTTTGTAGAGATGTTACTGTTTATATTATTACTTACGATTGGATTCGTATATGCATGGAAAAAAGGAGCACTTGAATGGCACAGCATCAAGTAAATTATGCCTCAACAGGAGGCTTGCCTGTAGCACTTACTACGGTAGATCATTTAGTAAACTGGGGACGTTCAAACTCACTTTGGCCATTAACCTATGGTCTAGCATGTTGTGCAATTGAGATGATGGCATCGGGTGCGAGCCGTTATGACTTCGATAGAATGGGAACTATATTTAGAGCGAGTCCAAGACAAGCCGATGTCATGATATTGGCAGGAACACTTTCTAAGAAGCACGCAGAGTTTGCAAGACGTTTGTATGACCAAATGACAGAACCAAAATGGGTTATCTCTATGGGGTCATGTGCAAATACAGGTGGTATGTTTAATACCTATGCAACTGTACAAGGTGTTGACCGTATTATTCCTGTTGATATCTATTTGCCAGGGTGTGCACCACGTCCAGAGACATTACAGTATGCAATGATGATGCTTCAAAAGAAGATACGTAAAGAGTCTGCTGATATGAAGAAAAATACAAAGCAAGACTTAACAAACCAAACAGGTAAAAGAGCGAGGTTAATCTAATGAGAAAATATGTTCCTAAAGATAATGTGCAAGGAAAAGCGTATTATACCGATAGATTTCATGTAGTACCCCGTGTACCTAGAGGTGAAGTAGAAGAGAGCCATTTTGTATCGGTAGTGAATGAAATAGGCTCTTTAGTAAAAGAGAGCTATATAGAACTAGGACAATTGGTACTTCAAATAGAACCTACAGATAACTTCTCTGTGCTTACTCAGCTAAAAGAAACATGTGGATACACACAGTGTAGTGAGCTTTCTGCGGTAGACTATTTGGCAAAAGATGGAGAGTTTGAAATTTTCTATCAGATGTTAAATATAGTAGAAGCAAAAAGAGTGAGAGTAGTGTGTCGTATTAAGCAAGGGTTAGCAATAGAGAGTGTTGAGCCACTCTTCAAGTCGGCAAACTTCGCAGAACGTGAAATGTTTGATATGTTTGGCATTAAGGTCAACAATCATCCATTCCTTAAGCGTATTATTATGCCAGACGATTGGGAAGGACACCCTCTACTTAAAACATACCCTCTTGTTGGTGATGAATTTGCATCATGGTATGAGGTAGATAAGATTTTTGGAAAAGAGTATCGTGATATTATTGGGCCAGAAAATAGAGACCCAGCACATGTCGATAGATATGATACAAAACGTTTTTCACGCGTAGGATATGAAGTGCCATTTGGTGCAGACATCTCTGAAGGTGAAGAGAAACAAGAGATTGAATATAGTGAGACACGTTTAGTCGACTATAACAAAAAAGAATCTAAGCAATTAGATGAGAGAAGATAGGGGAGCATATGCAAGTAGCAAATAAATTATCACCATTTTTTGAAAACCTTAATTTTGAGCGTGATGACAAGACAATGGTTATCAACTTTGGTCCTCAGCACCCTTCTGCACATGGTCAGTTAAGACTGGTTCTTGAGCTAGATGGTGAACAAGTTGTTAAAGCCTACCCAGATATTGGTTATCTTCACCGTGGTATTGAGAAGATGGCTGAAAACATGACATACAATGAGTTTTTACCAACCACAGATAGACTTGACTATATTGCATCAACATCAAATAACTACGCGTATGCATTGGCTGTTGAAAAACTTATAGGTGTAGAAGCTCCAAGACGTGCACAGGTGATTCGTACGATGTTACTAGAGCTTAACCGTATCATCTCTCACCTTTTCTTTGTGGCAACGCATGCACTAGATGTTGGTGCGATGTCTGTGTTCCTTTATGCTTTCCGTGAGCGTGAATTTGCTATGGATTTAATGGAAGACTATTGTGGAGCACGGCTTACGCACTCGGCTGTTCGTATTGGTGGTGTACCTCTTGATTTACCTGCTGGTTGGCTAGAAAATGCAACAGCATTTTGCGACAAAGTAGACTACGAGGTTGACAATACCTATGGAGCACTTCTTAATGAAAACCGTATATGGAAAATGCGTTTGGAAGATGTAGGCGTTATCTCTGCAGAAGATGCACTCTCTTGGGGTTGTACTGGTCCTATGCTTAGAGGAAGTGGTGTTAAGTGGGATATTAGAAAAGAAGAGCCTTATGAGCTTTACTCAGAGTTAGACTTTGATATACCAACATCGGACAGATGTGACTCATATGGTCGTTTTAGACTCTACATGGAAGAGATGAAGCAGTCAACAAGAATTATAAGACAACTCATACCTATGTATAAAGAGACTGAACCACAACTTATGGCACACTCACCTAAATATATCTCTGCACCTAAAGAAGAGATTATGACTCAAAATTATGCACTCATGCAACATTTTGTATTGGTCACCCAAGGAATGAGACCGCCAAGAGGAGAAGTGTATGTTCCAACAGAATCTCCAAAAGGTGAACTTGGTTTTTACATAAAATCTGAGGGAGAACCTTATGCTTACAGACTTAAGTGTAGAGCACCAAGTTTTTACCATACAGGGTTACTACAAGAATTACTTGTAGGTACTTATATCGCAGATGTTGTTACTATTATTGGTACAACAAATATTGTATTTGGAGAGGTAGATAGATAATGAAACGGTATGACTTAAGACATCTAAAAGATGATTTTTACGATCGAATGGTTGAGCTTATTGATCAGGGTATTAAGGTTGATGAAGTAGGTATTTTCATGTTTGAAGTTGGAGATTACTCTTCTATTCAAAAATCTGCTGATACTGTAAGAGCAACAGGACATACGCTTATGAACTCTTTAAAGTTCAATGAAGTAGACTGGACAGTTGTCGTTAAAAAAGTAAGCGAAGAGACACGAAAAGAACGTTTAGAAGCTTTAGCAGCAAGTCAAAAAGAAGAAACAGAATCTGAAGAAGCATAAGTAAGGTTTTTCACTCTTCATTGCACAAGTATCTATGGCTTGTGCATCTCTACATCTACCCCAAATAAAACACCTTAATCAAAACCTTAAAGTAAAAATAATACTACACAACGTGGTATGAATATAAAAAAGCATAGAAGTATTTAGAGAGGATATAGAAAGAACGATACTCTAAAATTAGAGTATCGTTAGCGAAAGTAAATTATTTCTTTGCGATGTTATTTACTGCAAAAGAAGCATGGTTAAATGCAAGTGCAATACTACCTTGATCTGTTACTACATCACCAATAGTATAAAGACCTTCAATATTTGTTTCCATTGTTTTTTCATCAAATACAGGCACATCCCACTCACCAGTTTTAATGTCAGAGTTTACAAGGATGTCTTTTGGAGTTGTTCCACCAAGTGCATAGACAGCTCTATCGTACTCTGCATTTGTACCATCTGTAAAGTTTACTTGAATTTTACCATTTGCTGATGGTTCAACGCTTTCAACATCAACACCCATTTTATTAATAAGTTGACCATTGTTTAAGTACTTTGTTGTCATCTCTGTATTGATAGGATTCATTCTTGTGATTTCTGCTTTTCTGTAGTTAAGTGTTACAATACAGTCTTCCATGCCTTCAAGTTCAACCAAACCATATGCATACTCACCAGCAGTGTCACCACCACCAACAATCATCACTCTCTCACCATTTTGTACTTTACTAAGGTTAAAGTTTAAAATATCTCTGATGTCTTTAGGAAATTTATATCTTGGCTTGTTTGGTTTACCCATTCTACCAACAGATAAGATGACATTTTTTGCTTTCATTCTATTTTCATCCAATACGCCATCACCGTATGTAATTTCAAATAGACCATCTTCACCTTTATTGACTCTCATGATTTCATGATTATAGATAAATTTGTCTAACACACCATGGCTTGCCAATAAATCATCCATTTGTTGGATGTAGTCTTCTTTTGAACATTCGTCAAATCTTACATTACCTTCAAATTCAAATTTAATACCCATCCAGTCTCTATCAACTCTTTTACCTTTTTTGTAAAACTTGTGAATCATGTCATTGTGGTGTGGAGCTTTATCGAATACAGCGATGTTTTCAATTCCTGCTAATTTTGCTTCAATGGCACAAGCCATTCCCCCAGGTCCTGCACCTACAATTGCGATGTCTACTATTTTTTCTGACATATGTAATCCTTTAATATTTTTTGGGATTATAGCATGAAGCGTATAGATTAAGCCTTTTGTGATATATGAATAGATTATTAGTAAGATTACATGTGCCAATACTACACACTAAAATAAAAGAATGAATATAGCACATTATATTCTGTGAGATTAAGTAAAATAAATTCTTATCTGCATAAGAGTGTTTAAAACTGTTACACCTATAACGCTAATTATATCTCTGTGTACAGTTATACTAAAAGACTAAGTAGTTCTTGGGTATTCTCATATAGATTTAGAAGACTAGCT
>JAYEFI010000015.1:0-5885 GCA_034658615.1 Campylobacterota bacterium | reverse complement strand
TTATTTGTAGATAATCTTTTGAAATTTTTTTCTCGTATCAAAAGATAATTATAAACTTGATATAAGCCGACTAAAAAAATAGACATAGGCAAAAAATAGAGCCAATTTGATATTTCTGGATTTTGAAATAGATTTGTAATCGTTTGATTGAAAAAGAAAACTATACAAAATGTAATAAAAGTAACTGCTGACAATAAAATCATAATAAGTTTTACAATAGATTTTACATCATCTTCTTCTTTTGGAAGCATTATAGCCATCTCATATCTTCCTGTTGCTACAACAGCAATGATAGAAGCTATAGCCATGTACAATGCAAAAACTCCAAAATCCTCAGGTGTATATATCCTAGTAAGAATAGGACTTATAGCTATAGGTATAGCTTGCGCTATAGTTGTACCCGTCATAAGAGTAAGGACATTACGACTAAATTCTGATTTTGGTTTTAGTTTTTTTAGCATCTATTAACTTTTAAAACTTTTATTATCGACCAATAACTTCATTTGGAATATAGCTATATGATGTAACTGAGTTAATCTACCTGACTGAGAAAGTTTTTGATTTATCAAGAGTGAATTTAAACTCTTCAAGTTAGACAAAACTATGGGTTGTTCTACACTATTTGTCTCTATCATTACTTTTTTCTCACCCTCAAAAAAACTGGAAACCTAGGTTTTTCATACTTTGTAAACCTTTGATACTGAAAGGTTATCATTTCTCCTATGCTTGGAGGGGCATGTCTTTCCTTATTACTCAACCCTGTGCCTATTTTAAAAATAACACCATTTTCTAGTTGACATTCTATAGCTCCTACGACATCTTTATATTTACCTTTTCCTTTAGTATAGCCTACTACTTCACACTCTGCATCCTGAAACGTCTTTACTTTTAAAGCCTTGGAGGTTCTTTTGTTTATATAAGGCACATTAGGGTCACGCACAACCAGTCCTTCGCCTTTTTTATTTTCTATCTCATTTAGGTACTTGTCTAGATGTCTTTTATCTTTAATGGGTATTTGTTTTAGAAGCTTTAGCGTACTACTTAAAAAAGGTTTTACTTTTTCTAGTCTTTTCTGTAGGTTACCTTTAGTACTTGGCACTTCAAATATGTAATGCTTTATCTGTTCCCATTCTTTTTCATTGGGAGTTTTGTCTCTCACGATGGAAGAAATATTTTCAAAGTCATTTCTTTTTGTCCACAACTCTCCATCTAGCTCAAAAGGAGGATAGTCTTTTGTAAACCATTTAGGAGCATGAATTATCTTTCCTCCTCTGCTCACAAGCCTTATCCCGTCCCAATACGCTCTGATACCATCTAGCTTTTCACTCATGACCCAGCCTGTTATGTTTTGATCTTTATAAGTTTTGAGCAACATTAATTTAGGCTTATCTGCCCAAAGAAATATGCTAAATACGATTAGATATATAATTAATTTCATCATCACTCACATAAGGATTCATAGGTAATGACATAATCTCATTTGAGACTTGTTCACAAACAGGGAAATCTCCCTTTACATAACCAAGATACACAAAAGCTTCTTGTAAGTGTAAAGGCATAGGATAATGAACAGCAGTGGGGATGCCATGCTCTTTTAACTGGGCTTGTACTCCATCTCTATTTTTAACCCTCACGGAATATTGAGCCCATACAGAAGTAGTATTTTCATCTACAAACGGTAGGATTAAATCTTTGCTTTGTAAAACTTCTGTATATTGTTTTGCAACTCCCTGACGTAATGCCAAATCTTTTGCATAATGCTTCAACTTCACATCAACAATAGCACACTGTATAGTATCCATACGCCCACCCATACCAATGTACTGATGATGGTAACGTGTACTTTTCCCGTGCACTCTAAGTGACTTCATTTTGTCTGCTAAAGCATCATCATTGGTAAATACAGCTCCCCCGTCACCAAAGCACCCAAGCGGCTTAGCAGGAAAGAAGGAGGTGGTCGATATATCCCCTAAGTTAGAATCTGTTTTGCCTTTGTAGGTACTCCCAAAACTTTGCGCTCCATCTATGATGACTTTTAAACTATGCTTGTCTGCTATGGTCTGAATGGCGTCCATATCTGCTGGTTGTCCGTAAAGACTTACAGGCATGATAGCTTTTGTTTTTTTGGTGATTTTTTCTTCTATTTTAGAGGGGTCAATGTTGTAGGTTTTTTCATCTATATCTACAAACACTGGCTTGGCTTTTAAAAAAGCTATAGTCTCTGCTGTAGCAATGAAAGTAAAAGGTGTCGTTATTATCTCATCATCAGGCTGTATATCTAAAGCCATCATAGCAAGAAGCAGTGCGTCCGTACCAGAAGAACAAGTGATGGCATGTTTTGTGCCTGTAAACGTTTCTAAATTCTTCTCTAGGTCTACTACCTCATTGCCCATAATGTAGTTTGACTTATCTAAAACAGTATGGATAACCTCATCTATCTCAGTTTTATAGCGTTGATATTGGTATTGCAAGTTAGCAAAATCTATTTGCATAATTCAACCCTAATCTCACCACCGAGTAATTCATAACTAGCAAAATTGTCTTCTGCTTTATTGTTCGTAAAGTCTAGTGTATCTCCACTCACCCCTACCCACCCTATCTGCTTAGCGGGAACACCCACCATCAGCGCATAAGGCTTCACGTCTTTGTTGATGACTGCACCCGAACCTACAAGTGCATACTCACCTATGGTTACCCCGCAGATGATAGTCGCATTGGCTCCCACAGAACAGCCTTTTTTAAGTAGCGTCTTTTTAAACTCTTCTTTTCTTTGTATGAATGCTCGTGGATTAACAACATTTGTAAACACCATAGAAGGTCCTAAAAAAACATCATCTTCTACCTCAACACCCTCATAAATAGAAACATTATTTTGCACCTTTACGCCAGAGCCTATATTTACCTTGGGTCCTATCACACAGTTTTGTCCAAAGGAACAGTTGTACCCTATTTTAGTATCGGGCAAAACATGACAAAAGTGCCAAATTTTTGTGCCTTCTCCTATGCTAGTTCCCGCATCAACAATGGCTGTTTCATGTGCATCGTAGTCACACATTAGCCAATCACTTTTTTACAAAATGGATGGTAATTGCCTTGAAGCCCAATAGCATCAAGATTACGAATGGTAGACACCATAGAGATAGACCCATACGCCTCATCAAGCCCAAAGCCATTTCCTTTCAGTATCTCTTCATAGCTTCTAGTGTGCAAGTCTGTAAACCCTCCTGAAAACTCTATCTCGTCACCATCGACTGTGATGCTTCTAAACGTTCTTTGCTCGGATGCTTTTACATCTTCGGGGATATACTCGTAATTCACAGAAAGAAACCATCTCACGTTTGCATTTTTTAATTTAAATGAACCAGCGTTACAATCAGCTGTCTTTACATGAACAATACTCTCTTCTACCTCGCCAAATATCCATGTCAACATATCATAAAAATGCACCCCTATATTTGAAGCAATACCCCCAGATTTTGCTTCATCACCTTTCCATGAGATAAAATACCATTTACCTCTAGAAGTTAAATACGTCAAATCTATATCATACATTTTATCTGGATTTTGTGCCAACTCTTTGGTTACTTTTTCTTTAAGTGCAATGATGGAAGGATGCAGTCTAAGCTGCAAGATATTATACACTTTTTGCCCTGTCTCCTGCTCTATTATCTTAAGCTGGTCAATATTCCAAGGGTTTAGCACTAAAGGCTTTTCACATATCACATCTGCTCCACTTTTTAGACCAAAACGTATATGCGAGTCATGCAGATAATTAGGTGAACAGATAGAAACATAGTCTATTTTTTTACCTGTATTTCTTCTCCACTTGTCCACAAATCTGTCAAAACGTTCAAACTCTGTAAAAAAATCTGCTTGTGGAAAATTACTATCCATAATGCCTATACCATCATAAGGGTCAAGTGCTGCCACCAACTCGTTGCCAGTCTCTTTTATGGCTTGCATATGTCTAGGAGCTATGTACCCAGAAGCACCGATGAGTGCAAAGTTTTTCTTCTCATTCATTAGAGTCTCCATGTAGGGTTTTCAATAATACCCTTTACATCAATAAGCACGGCCTCTTCTGTACTTATACTTTCATAATCTTCTCTTTTAAGTATCTTGAATTGATGGTGTGCTACAGCCAAAATTATACTGTCGTACTTTTTATCTGCCTCAAAAGGATTCTCAATCAAGCCATGACTGTAATGTTGCTTTGGTTCATTTTTATCTATCCAAGGGTCATACACATCTACACTACAGCCGTATGTTTTTAACTCCTCTATGACGTCTACTACTTTAGTATTTCTCATATCAGGACAATCTTCCTTAAAGGTCACGCCAAGTACCAACACATTAGCACTTTTTATTTTTTTGTCATGCATTATCATCTCTTTGATGGTCTGCTCTGCGATGTATTTTCCCATGCCATTGTTTATCTGTCTAGCTCCCAAGATAAGGTTTGGTTTATAGCCTAGTTCTTCAGCTTTATATGTAAGATAGTAAGGGTCAACGCCAATGCAGTGTCCACCTACAAGCCCTGGAGTAAGCTTTATAAAGTTCCACTTTGTGGCAGCTGCCTCAATCACTTCATTGGTGTCTATGCCCATAGTATCAAAAATGAGTGCTAGTTCATTAATGAGTGCTATATTGACATCTCTTTGGGTATTTTCTATGACTTTTGATGCTTCTGCTACCTTAATACTAGATGCCAAATGTGTGCCTGCATCTATTACAGAAGCATAAAGGTCATCTATTTTTTTCGCTATCTCCGGCGTAGAACCTGCAGTAACTTTGAGTATCTTTTTGACTGTATGCTTTTTGTCGCCAGGGTTTATACGCTCAGGTGAATATCCTGCAAAGAAATCTACATTAAACGTAAGTCCTGATACCTTTTCAAGTTCTGGTACACACACTTCTTCGGTCACACCTGGATAAACAGTAGACTCATAGATGACAACATCCCCTTTTTTCAACACCTTCCCTATACTTTGGGAAGATTTAACCAAAGGGGTCAAGTCTGGACGGTTACTTTCATCAATCGGTGTAGGCACAGTGACTATATAGATATTGGATTGAGATATATCTTCTAACTTGGTAGAGAACTTCATCTTATCTTTTACTTCAAGAAGCTGTGCTTCACTTAATTCTAGTGTCCTGTCGTATCCATTATTTAATTCATCTATACGACCCTGATTAATGTCGAAACCAAGTACTTCATACTTTTCAGCAAAAGCATGTGCCAATGGCAATCCTACATACCCCAAACCTATAATCGCTATCTTGTCCTGCATCATTCTTCTTTATAAAATTATTTACAATAAGTATACCCAAAAACCTACATTGTTTGTTTAGTACATAATTATATCAAATATTATTCATAATGCAGATAGTACCTATCTTTTCTCGCATTGCCAAAACTCGTTATCCTGTTTTTTTAATTCCAAAAAAATCCAAATACCAATCCACAAAACGGCTTACACCTTCTTCTATCTTAGTAGATGGTTTATAACCCATGTCTTTGGCCAAATCACTTACATCAGCAAATGTTGCTGTAACATCTCCTGCTTGTATGGGCATCATATTTTTAGAAATCTCTTTACCTATCTTTTTTTCAATGGTAGATATAAAGTCCATAAGCTTTACTGCGTTATTGTTTCCTATATTGTAAACTTTGTAAGGTGCAGATGATTCAGAAATCTTTCCTGTTGTGTCACTCCACTGTTCTGTTTTCTTTGCAGGATTTTCTATTACACGGATTATTCCTTCTACAATATCATCAATATAAGTAAAATCTCGTAACATTTCACCATGGTTAAAGACATTTATAGTCTCTCCCTCAAGTGCTGCCTTTACAAAAAGAAATGGTGCCATGTCAGGTCTTCCCC
>JAYEFI010000014.1:0-5911 GCA_034658615.1 Campylobacterota bacterium | reverse complement strand
GAAGGGTTACGCCCTAAATTACCATGGGGAAAGAAATTAACGATTGACTATCTCTTACCATTGAAACATTTGGAGCTACTCTATAGTGACAAAACACGTTATGTCACCCGTTCAGTCGCCAACCATCTTAATGACATTGCCAAAATAGATGCACCATTGGTCATAGAAACTTTACAACGCTGGGAAAAGAGCAAAAAACAAGAGTCCAAAGAGATGGCATTTATCGTGAGTCATGCTTTACGTACTTTAGTAAAGCAGGGGAATGAAGAGGCTTTGGCAATGCTCGGCTATGTTAAAAACCCTCCTATAGAACTAGGGGATGTGGTACTTAAATCTTCTAGTATACAGATAGGGGATGCGTTAGAGTTTGAGGTAGCACTCTTTGCAAAAGATGAGACGATGTTGATGGTAGATTATGTAGTGCATTTTTGTACTAAAACAGGGAAGCTTAGCCCTAAAGTACACAAACTCAAAAAGCTTAGTTTAAAAAAGGGTGAGAAGAGTGTGCTTAGAAAAAGACACCCTTTTAAAGCCAATATGTCTACACGGACACTCTATGCCGGAGAGCATTTACTAGAAGTGCAGATAAATGGTAACATTGTACATAGTGAACGTTTTGAGTTAAAGGCTTAAGAGGAGGATTTTCACTTCTTTTTTGCTTGTTCTCTTTTTTTCTTTTGTGCAGCATAGGTATATTTTCGTCGTTTATCGTAATCAATCTTCCCTTTTTTCTCACTGAGTGACTTTTTACGTGGTCTGGCTTGTCGTGGCTGTTTGTCTGTTATTTCAAAACCCTCCATGATTTCACGTTTTACATTGAGTTTTAGATGTTTTTCTATGGTTGTAAATGCATTGTAATCATGTATGGTTAGTAGAGTTATGACTGCACCTTTGTGGTTGGCACGTCCTGTTCTTCCTACTCTGTGGGTAAAAGCATCTGTCTCTTCAGGTAAGTCATAATTTATAACCAGTGGTAACTCTGGTATGTCTATGCCCCTTGCAGCAATGTCTGTAGCTATAAGTACTTGTGATTTTCCAGACTTAAAAAGTGTCAGTGCTTTTGCACGTCCTCCTCTTTTTATGTCACCATGGATAACAGTTGTCCATATCTCTAGGGCTTTAAAATACTCAAAGAGTTTATCGGCTGATTCTTTTTTGTTTACAAATATTAAAACTTGTTCCGCACCCATGTCTTTTACAAGTTTAGATGCTAGTTCTGCTTTGCGTTTTTTGTCCACTTTGTAGGCTCTATGTTTAATGAAATTTACTACATCACGTCTGTTGCTTATTTCTACTATGAGAGGGTCACGTAAAAACGCTTTAGAAAGTTTTTTAATATTTTGAGAAATAGTAGCAGAAAAGCACATCATCTGTTTTTGCTGGGTACAGCTTTTTAATATAGTCTGTATCTCTGCTAAAAAACCTAGTTCTAACATGGTGTCTGCTTCATCTAGTATGACGGTATTGACATACTCTAAGTTTATCTTTTTGTCTGCTATAAAGTCTTGTAAACGCCCTGGTGTTGCCACTACTATGTCTACACCTTGTTTGAGTTTTTGTATTTGGTCTATTTTTTTAGAACCACCTTGCACTTTAACGGTTCGTATAGGAAGGTACTTAGAAAATGAGACAATGGTACGTGAGACTTGATCGGCTAACTCTATGGTAGGTACAATGATGAGTGCACGTACCACTTTTTCATCTTTTTTTACTACTTTTTGTAATTTATTGAGTAAAGGTAAAACAAAGGCAGCTGTTTTTCCTGTACCAGATTTTGAAGCACCTAAAATATCTCTACCTTTCATGGCAGCAGGTATCACTTTTTTTTGTATGGCTGTTGTATTTGGGTAGTTCTCTAGTGCCACAGCTTTAAGTATGTCTGGATGTAAGTTTAGTTGTTCAAATGCTTTGATAGGACTTCCTTTGGTATATTAAGTGTATTATATCGTATTACATAAACTTTTTTGTTCGTGCTGTAGCTTTAGCTTCTAGTGGGTCGTCTGGCCAATAATGTTTTTTGTATTTACCACGTAACTCTTTTTTAACATCTGTGTATGTATTTTTCCAAAAACTCTCTAAGTCTTGTGTCACTTGCATGGGTCGGGAAGCAGGTGAGAGTAGGTGTATCATAAGTTTTACTTTTCCTTTAAGTATGGTTGGTGTATTTTTAGTACCAAACATCTCTTGAAGACGAACACTCAAAATAGCCTGTTTAACATCAGCATAGTCTATTTTAATACTTGAACCTGAAGCAACTTTGAGTCTTTCTGGCACCATGTCATCCAATAATTTACTCTTTTCAAAGCTAAGTTGTCCTAAAAGTATATTTTTTAAATCTAAACCTTTTAATGCATGGAGTGTTCGCATACCTGTCAAATAAGGTGCCAACCACTCACCCGTGGTCTCTAGTAAATACGCATTGGAAAAGTCTGGAAACTCCATACCGTGTGCATTGCCAAAATTAACCCTTTCTCTAAGGTTATTTGCTTCTTTACTCCATGGTAAAATATCTAACCCTAAAGCCTCTATCTCTTCGAGTAAAACTTCAGCTATTGCCTCATTTGCTACATCTTTCATCTGTATCTCTTTGAGTACAATGGCACCTAGTTTAGTCACCTTACGTGCTTCTACACGTGACTGTGTTTCATTCCATACTACATCTTCATGTGTAGAAAGAAGTGATGCATGATACCTTTCTATGTCTCCATGGGTAATGGCTATAGCTTTATAGATAGTCGCATTTGTATTTTTTGCATCTACATCAGAGATAACTAAGAACCCCGTATTGTTCAAGTCATCTTGTTTGTTTAGTATTGCACCTTTTCCATTGGCAAGTAAGTATGTAGATGATACACTAGTACTACCTTTTTGTGCACGTAATTTTGCTATGCGGTCAGGGTAAGCAAATGCCAACAATACCCCTAGCATATCATGCTCAATAGTGTGTGTTTGTACCTTTTCTATGCGTAATGCATTTTTCAGTAAGTAGTGACACTGTTTTACATTAATATCTTGTGTTGAGATGTGATGACCAACACGAACATCGTGTAATACTTCTACACGTTCACGTAAATCAGATGAAGCATATCTATGCGTATAAATATCTTTTTCTGAAATCAATACAGCCAAAAGTGAAGCTTCATAACTAAGTTCAAGCTCCTTAGCTTTTATCATCATATGAGCTAACCTAGGATGCATAGGGTAATGACACATCGCTCTACCATGGGTAGTGATACTGCCTTGCGTATCTATAGCACCTAGTGAGAGCAGAAGTTCTTTGGCGTGATTTAACGAAGTCATAGGTGGCATATCTAACCATGACATGGTAGAAATATCATTGTTCCCCCAGACAGCGAGTTCTAGTAGAAGTTGACTTAGATCTGCTAGGAGAATTTCTGCTGTGTCATGTTTTAAAAGAACTTTAGATTTGTGCCAAAGATGGTACGCCGTACCTTCAGATGTACGTCCAGCACGTCCAGCCCTTTGTGTGGCTGCATCTTGAGAAATAAACCTGTTTTCTAAGGTATTCATGCCAGAGAAAGGACTAAATATAGAAATATTATGCAGCCCAGAGTCTATGACTATTTTAATACCTTCTATGGTGAGTGATGTTTGGGCTATATTGGTAGCGAGTACCACTTTTTTTGTGCCCAATGGTGGTGCTTTTATGGCTCTGTCTTGTGCCTCTTTACTTAAGTTTCCGTAGAGTGTAGCGATGTAGACATCTTTTAGTTTGTTGTTTTGAAGTAGTTTTTCTACTTTTTTTATCTCCCCTGTGCCTGAAAGAAAAACCAATATATTGCCTTCTTTTTCTCTAAGAAGCTTTACTACTAAATTTGCAACATAAAAAGGTAACTCTTTTTTACTAGGTTGGGGTGTTGTTGTGGGTAAATAAACAGACTCTATAGGAAAAGAACGTCCTTCACTTTGTACTATGGGTGCATCTAAAAGCTTAGAGATGGCAGTCGTATTGAGTGTTGCAGACATAATGAGTATTTTTAGCTCTTCTCGTAAAATACTTTGAGACTCTAGTGCCAATGCTAAAGAGAGGTCAGCATGGAGTGAGCGTTCATGAAATTCATCAAAAATAATGAGAGCAACATTTTCTAGACTAGGGTCGTGTTGTAGTTTGCGTGTGAGTATACCTTCTGTGACTATGAGTATTTTTGTTTTTTCACTTTGCTTAGAGTCCATCTTTATCTGATACCCTACACGTTCACCTACTTTCTCACCCAACATCTCTGCCATACGTGAAGCAGAAGAACGTACAGCCAAACGACGAGGCTCAAGCATGATGATTTGCTTCTCTTTAAGCCAAGGTTCATCGAGCAGTGCCAGTGGTAAAGCAGTTGTTTTACCTGCACCAGGAGGTGCTTGAAGCACTACGCGTGTATGGCTATGAAGATGTTTCTTCACCTCTGGTATGACTGTTGTTATAGGTAAGGTTTTCATACAGAACTACACTTTATACAGATGCGTAATGACATAACTTAGCACAAAGAGTATAGGTATAAACAAGAGTGTACTTAGTAAAATAAGTGATGTCACATCTTTAGGTCTACACGCATACAATGACGCAAGGTTAATGTTTGCAACAGCCAAAGGCACCATCATCTCCATAAAAATAACCCCTTGTACCATAAACGGTAAGTTTGTCATAGACAACACAGCTATGGTCACCAATGGTATGATGATAAACTTTTGACTTAAAGTCCCCAACATAAGCTTAAACTGTAGCTCTCTCATGCGTATGCCCTGTAAAAATGTGCCTAGTAAAAAAAGTTGTAAGACTATCCCTGCGTATGCACCCATTTTTAGAAACTCTTGTATCTCAGAACTTAGTGGTATATCATATATATTAATAAATATGGCAACAATAGAAGCGGGGATAATAGGGATTTTAACAATATTTAAAAGTGAATCTTTAATGGAAAAAGAACCTCTAGAGTAGATATATACCCCCAGTATATACACAACAAAAACATTCGCAATATTAATGAGTGTAGTGTAAATAACCGAAGACTCTCCAAAAAGAGCTATGCCTAGAGGGATACCTATATTTCCTGTATTGCCTACAAAACCTGCGATGTTGAAAATGGCTCGTTCTTTTTTGTCGGCAAATAGATAACGGCTTAAAAATAGAGTCGGCAGAAGAACGAGCAAGATAATGCCAAAATAAAGTAAAGGCACATAGAGATGTTCTGTATGCAGTTTAGCTGTAGAAAAACCCCACACAGTCACAAAGGGCTGCAAAAAATAGACAGACATTAGTGTCAAGGTCTTAGCATGCATCTCTTCTTTAAAAATACGTTTAGCCATGTAGCCAAGGACTATAAAAACATAGACAAAGAGTATGGAGAGTAGTGTGCTTATCATAAAGGTGATTATAACTTATTTACTTAACTTTCGTACCTAAACCCAAGCATTTTCTGAGTAACATCCTGCAATACAGCAATGATACTCACTAAATCCTCATTTCTATTTACAATATCTTCAATTTTAGCTGTCTCATCAAGTATAAGGATAAAGGTCTACATAGCAATAGCCAAGGTATGAAGCTCATATTCTAAATCTTCAAACAAGTCACCAATGGTTTGAGGTTCATTGCTGATTTTGTTAATGTAGCTGACTATATCCAATAATTTCTTCTTGATACTCACAGAAAACCCCTTTATACTTAAGTAACAAAATGTGTTTTTATGACGTATATGAACAAATAAATGGACAAAGTGTTCAGATATCGTCCAATTAACCCATAAAAACACACAATATCTTTAAGCATACTAACCAATGCTTTGAAAAATTGTTAAAAGTATGTCATATTGCCATACTTTTGAAAATAAACATACATTTTTATTGTTCGTTTATTTCTCGTATAGGAATGGTTTGTGCTATACTGTATGTTTAATAA
>JAYEFI010000013.1:0-20576 GCA_034658615.1 Campylobacterota bacterium | reverse complement strand
AGAAAAGAGTAAATATGAAATTAACATTAAGACAAATGGATATTTTCTTAAATGTAGTGAGTACTGGTCACTTGACCAATGTAGCAAAACAGATGAAGTTAAGTCAATCTGCAGTATCTATGTCCATCAAAGAGTTAGAAAACATACTAGGCCGTCCTGTGTTTGACAGAATAAACAAAAAGCTAGTACTCAATGAAGTAGGACGTGCTTTCCACAAAGAGATAAACCCTATATTTAAAAAACTTTCAGACATAGAGTATGAGTTTAAAAACTCTGAAAACAAAGGGATGATACGTGTAGGGGCAAGTACTACCATTGTAGATTATTTAATGCCGTCAATTATTTGTTCTTACATGAGTTCTTACCCTGATGTGAAGATAACACTAAAAGAGGGAAACACACAAGAGATAGCGAAGATGATACAAGAGGGAAGTATTGATATAGGGTTTGTTGAAGGGTTTGTCTCAGGTTCAGATATAGTCAAAGAAAAAGTAGGTATTGATGAACTTGTGGTGGTGACAGAAAGTGAAGCACTTACGAAGAGTGAACCTAAAGCCATAGACTATTTTAAAGACATGCGTTGGGTGCTAAGAGAAGAGGGTTCAGGCACAAGAGAAGTATTTTTAGACTATATTAAAGAAGATGTTGATAGTTTAAACATTTTTTTAGAACTAGGACATACAGAGTCTATTAAAAGCATTTTAAAAAACCGTGAATGCTTGACTTGTCTTTCGAAAATTTCTGTAGAAAAAGAGATACATGAGAAAAAACTTTTTGAGGTGTCAGTAAAAAACTTTCATTGTCAAAGAGACTTTTTGATGATTCACCATAAAGACAAATACCATAGCACTCTGTTTGAAAAGTTTACTTTTTTCTCTAAAAAGCTTATGTCTCAAATGTTAGATAGTAGCCACACTACATGCCTAAGATAGGTTTAATGCAGGACAATAGGTGACACCCACACCGTTACACCCTCCACACCACTGCACAATGCTCAACATCTATATCTGTTTTACGTGGTTTGATTTTAAATGTTTCTATTTCGCAGTTATCTACATTGTACTTCTCATTTAGTTCATCTATGGTGTCCTCTAGTTCATACTCTAGTGCTTCTATGTCTTCTTGCACCTTGACCATACGCTCTTCTGCTCTAGACATATCTCCACGCTCTTTTAGGATGTTTGACCCTTTTTTAAAGGCACGCCCTATTTTAGTAGGACTTGTTTTTCCAAACAATGCTCCTAGTACAGCAATGCCTGTTTCTATCATGGAAGATGTAGAGTCTGATTCTTCTTTTTCTACACGCTCTTTGGCACGGGTCAATCTAGTTAAGAGGGTTTTCTCTTTTTTGTCAAAACGTGTTTGAAGTTTTTCTATGGCTTGTTCTTTTTTGTCATCTAAGATGTCTTGAATCCTTACTCTAAAGTCTGACTCTGACTCTTCTACACGAGACTCTAGCTTGGGAGACACACAACGCAAAAGTTCTAGATGTTGTTCTCTATAAAGGGTCTCTTTGAGTTCTTTAATGGCACGCTTTAATCCTTTGTCTTCTAGCACCACTTTTGGAAGAGATTGGAACTTTGCCTTGCTTGGTGCAGTGTGTGGATAATTTTCAAAACTTTCATCTTCTTGGTCTGCCTCTTGCCAATCTAAACTTCTTTGTGTGCTGGATATAGGCAAAGAGAGAATAAACTCTTTCTCTTCATCTATACCTTTACGTTGGTTATAAAAATGTACTGTAGCTAAAGCACCAAGCGTAGCAATAAATTCATTTTTTTGGCTTGGGTCAAGTTCAAAATACTGCTCTATACTAGTATCTATTTGTTGAAAACTTTCTGATAGTGCTACTTTACTATGTGCAGTGCTTGCACTCTGTACTTCTATATTTTGTGTTTCTTTTTGTGCTTTCATTAATGATGCTATCTCATTACGCTTCAGTGGTCCTTTGAGATAAGACATAACCCAACGTGTAGAGAACAGACGTATATCGTCTAAATGTGCTGACTTTAGAAAAAATGTTCTTTTTTTCAAATTGGCTAAAAGGTTTTTAATTTCACTTTTACTATAACTTGCACCTACTTTACCATCTAGTCCATCTATGACACGTTCTATATCTTGACTGGTCTGTAGCCTACCTATGAACCATGTTCCAATGTTAGAGAGCCCTTTATAGTCTAAATCTACAGGGTTTTGTGTACTTAGTACCACGCCTACACCAAATGCCCTTGCTTGTTTAAGCAGAAGCATCATAGGCTCTTTACTTGGTGGATTTTTTGTAGGAGGGAAGAAGCCATATATTTCATCCATATACAAAAGTGTTTTTAATGCAGAGGTACCACTTTGTCTACGCATCCATGCAATGTATTTGTTAAGCAAAAGAGTGACAAAAAACATACGTTCATCATCATTAAGATGTGAAATAGAAAATATAGCTATTTTTGCTTTGCCATTTTCATCATAAAGAAGTTTTTGAATATCTAAATCGTCACCTTGCAACCACAGAGAAAAGCTTGGACTGGCAAGCAGTGCATTAAACTTGGTTGCCAATTTAAATCTTTCACTTTGTGCATAAAAATCATCTAATGGTAAAACGCCTATTTTAGAAAAATTTGGTTTAATGATTTTGCCTATAAGCGTTTCAATAGCTAAATCTTCTTTTGCCAACCACGACTTAGTAATAATTTGTGCTAAGAGTATATACTCTTTTGACTCTAGTGGGTCAGCAACTATGCCTACTAAAGAGAGAAGAGATACTGTCGTACTTTTTAAGTATGAAGTAAAGGTATCACTGTCTTCCATAACCTCAGAAGGGGGTGTTTCTAAAGAAGACATAACATTTATGGCAACTCCAGCCGATGAACCTGGCGTATAGATAGTCTTTTTGACTGCCTGTAGTTTAGCTACACGCTCTTTATCTTGCCCCCAACTCTCTATGCCTTCTTGCCATACATTTGCTGTTTTAGTAGCATGTTGTGCTGCATCAATTTCTTTAGCTTGTGCCTCATCTTCCACCCACGGTTCAAAGTTTTCACCAGAAAATGTAGCGTCCACTAAACATAAGTTACCCATATCACCTTTAGGGTCTATGAGTATAGAAGGTATGTTGTCAATTGCAGCTTCTTCTATGATGCCAACACCTAGCCCCGTTTTACCAGAACCAGTCATCCCAATGATTGCCGCATGTGTTGTGAAGTTTTTATTTTTCAGTAGCGTCAGTGCTTGCGTTGCTTCCATAGATTTTTTGTCTATGTCTTTTCCAAGATAAAAAAGTCCTAATTTTTCGTATATCTCTTGCATGGGTATCCTTTATTATCTTACTGTACTTGTTTGCCCTGTTGTATTGGTCTTAGCTGGATTGCTTGGCTGCTTTCCATTGATGGGGTTAGTGTTCTGACCACCTGTATTGTTTCTAGAGTTTCTACCATTTGTGCGTTTTCTATTATTTCTATTGGTTTTATTTTTCTTGTTTTTAGATTTTTTGATCTCTTTTTTACGTGGTTTTCCATCATATCCATAAATAGGGTTTCCGCTAGAATCTCGTAATTCTTGTGCTTTATTGGGTAGAGTATTTGGGGTTGGACGTCTTTGTTGACCTGATACATTGTTGGCATTGTTTACATTTTGTGTTTGGCTTGTTACTGCCGATAAGGGTAGCCTAATCCCCTGCACTAAAAAAGAGAGAGGTTTTTTTCCTACTTCTTTAATGCTTACAACGATTTTATCTTTTTCATGATAAGCATCAAACAATTCAATATTTGAGGCTACAGTATCGACTTCAACCCTGTCTTCAGATTTGAGAGGCATGTTAAAAGTATGTCCCTCTATTCTAGCTAGAACATTATCTTCTTTAAGGACAACCCAGCAAACCTTTGAGCCAGAAAGGTTGTAAAGTGAGTTTGAAGTGTCTTCAATACATAAGCGTGCAAACTCATCTTTTTTTATCTCAATATTCCCATCTGAGCCTAGAATGTCTAAAAAAAGTACTTTGGTAGCTTTGGTGACTTGTTTTGTTTTTTCTAGTGATGTAAGTAGGTGCTCATTTGATGTTCGCATCATTTCTACCACTGAAAAAAGTGGGGGCAATATAATGCCCAGTAAAGCAACAGAGATTAAAACTTCAATAAGTGTAAATGCTTTACGGTTTGACATACATTAGCCGTCCATTAGCCCAACGCGTACAGCTTCTTCATAAGAAGTTGTGCCTTCTAACATCATGTTTCGTAATTCATCTGAAATGGTTATCATCCCTCGTTTTTTCATTGCTTCTCTTACTTCAAAGTCATTAAATCCATCTTTCATCATCTCTTTAACTGTATCATCTACTACAAAGATTTCTCCAATGGCTTGTCTTCCTTTGTATCCTGTAAAGTCACAATGTATACAGCCTTCAGCATGGTAAAATATTTTATCTTCAGGAACCTCGGCTTCTTGAGCATGTGCTGGAGAGAGATAGTCTGCCCGCTTACATTCTACACAAAGTTTTCTAGCAAGTCTTTGAGCCAATACTCCTAGTAAAGTAGATGAAATTAAAAAGTTTTCAATACCCATATCCATTAGACGAGAGAGTGCTGAAGTAGCATCATTCGTGTGCAGGGTGGACAAAAGCAAGTGTCCTGTCAATGCGGAACGTAAACCTATCTCTGCTGTCTCTTGGTCCCTCATCTCACCAATCATAATAATATCGGGATCTTGTCTAAGTATAGAACGAAGCCCAGCTGAAAATGTAAGTCCCACTTTAGAGTTTACTTGAATTTGTGAAATATTGTCTGCATTATACTCCACTGGATCTTCTACTGTGATGATGTTTTTGTCTGGTGTGGCTACATGCTGTAAACATGCATGTAGGGTGGTTGATTTACCAGAACCAGTAGGCCCTGTAACCAGTATCATACCATGTGCATGTTGCATCAGTTTATAGAGTGACTTAGTCACATTGTCTCTAAATCCTAGTGACTCTAGCGTAGGTATGTGTTCGCTTTGTGCAAGTATACGCATTACTACTCTTTCTCCATGGTACGTAGGTAGTATGGAGACCCTTACATCGATATTTTTACCCGATATAGTTAGTTGTGTACGCCCATCTTGAGGAATACGTTTTTCTGAAATATCAAGGTTTGAAATAACTTTAATACGGCTAATAACCAAAGAGGTGATACTTTTATCTAAATCAAGATGCTTTTTAAGTGCACCATCCATACGAAAACGCACTTCACCTTTATGCTCATTTGTCTCAATGTGAATATCACTTACTCCCTTTTTTAGGGCTTGAAAAAAAAGAGAATTTACTAGTTTAATAATAGGTGCAGACTCTTCACTAGAGAGAAGGTCCTGTGAGTTTCTTATAAACTCCAACAAGTCTGACTCAACTTCTATAAGTTCATCAGATGTATTTGTTGCCATATCTTCAAAGTCAGAACCTGTTTGAATTTCTAAAAATTTATTATTTAATCTTTCAAAACTGTCTGCATCAAGTATGTTAATAGGATAATCAAGACTTAACCTTGAGTAATGATTGAGTGCTTCGCTTAAAGTCTCATCTGTCACAATACATGTTTTAAGACCATCTATCTCAGAAAATAACAATGCATGCTTAATGGCTAACTTATGATTTAACGATTCATCCCATAAAGGTTCAAGGTTGACATCTTGAAGACGAGGAAAATGCATTCCTAGCTCCCTTCAATAGTATCTGTATTGTACAGATTATTGTAACGTGAGTTATGGCGTATTCTATTGGATGCATCGCCAGTTGGTTCAGAATCATCACCCTCATATTCAGCACGTTGTTCAAGACCTCTTTTTACAAAAGAGTTGTATCTTGTTTGTATGCCCTCTAGCTCATCTAACGCTGTACGCAAACGCTGTAAATCTCCACTTTTTCTTACAATGTATGGTGTTAAGTAGATGACCACATTTACTTGTGTATCCATATCGGCATCAGACTTGAAGAACTCACCTAAAACAGGAATCTCTCCTAATATTGGTACTTTTGTAGAACTCTTACCTCCAGAACTTTTCATAAGTCCACCTAGGATGATTGTTTCACCATTATTCACAATCACATTTGTAGTTACTTTACGTTTTGTGGTTGTTGGTCTATCTGCAGCTGCATTTGAACCTGGTAAAATATCTTCAATCTCTGCTTCTACTTCCAGTGTTACTTTGTTGTGGCTAGAAAGTCTAGGTTTTACCTTAAGTGTAATACCAATATCTTCTCTTGAATAGTTGTTAACAATGTTACCTTGTCCTGCGGTAGATTGTTGAGCTTGTGTTAAAATAGATTGTGTTTGCCCCACTTGTAGTGTAGCTTCTTTATTGTTTGTACACAATACAGAAGGTTCTGAAAGTATGTGTGCAGCACCATCTTGCTTAAGTAAATCAAGTTTTGCACCTAGTGCAAAAACTTCTTTAATACCACTATCAAATTCAAATGAACGTGTATTGCTGGTAATGGCATTCCCATTTTGATCTAGCTGTGTTGTTTGATTGTTAAGAAAACCCGTTAAGGCTGGTGAAATCATTAAAGAAGAGGCTCCAAGGTTCGCCGCAGCCGTAAAAAGTCCCTGAGAAGTAATTTGTCCACCTTCAAATCCATAACGCATACCAATCTGCTCTGCTAAGTTTGTATTGATTTCAATAATACGTGCCTTGACATACACTTGTGCCTGTGGAATATCAATCTTTTTAATGGTTTCACGTATATTTTTTATCTGTTCGCCTGTAGCTAGAATAATAAGTGAATTTCTCTCTAAGTCAGAAACAACCATCGCTTTGCTGGCTGCGGCTGCTTTTCCACCTTTTTTACTCGTTTTAACCTTAACGGAGTTCATCTGTGCTACAAGTTTAGCAAGTATCTTTTCCATCTCTTCAACATTAGAGTTTTTAAGAGGAATCACATACATTTTTTGTGTTAAATCTTCACCCTTTAAGTCAAGTTGTTTGATGTAGCCTATCATTCTATTGTTGTTTTCTGCTTTCCCTACCAATATAATAGAGTTGGTAGCTTCGTCTTTAAACATATCTACTTTTTCAATAGATATTGTTTGAGGGAAAAGTTTTTTTGCCATATTTTGTGCATTTTTAAATACATCTTTTACAGATGAGTTCTTTAAAAGAACAATGCTTGTTTTTTTCTCTCCAATTTTCTCTACAACATTTATCACTTTAGAAATGGCACGTAATGTTCTAGGGTTTGCGGTAATAGCTAAAACATTGTTTTCCTTAAAAGAGATAACTTTTGCATTTTTGTGAAGCAGTGGTTTAATTTTGGCACGCACTACGGCTGCATTTGAGTTTCTTAATGGAAACATGACTGTCTGCATAGTGTCTCCGCCAATGCTTGAACTAACATCTAGTCCTTCCCCTGCAGCTTTTGAAGCTTTCACTACCTTATAGTAATCACCTAAGTCCACAAGGGCTAAACCTTTCCCCCCCAATATAGAGTTCGCTAGTGGTAGAAGCGAAGACTTCTTGATTGGTGTTGTAGAGACAAAGTTAATCTTACCCTTAATTTCACTCTCTACTAAAATGTTAGTCTGCGTAATTTTAGAAACCATTTCTACAAAATCTTTAATTTCTAAGTCACGAAAATTGACATCTACTTTTTCATCTTCAGCCTGCAGTCCAATGGTTAAAACCATTAATACACTTAATACTATTTTATTCAATTTCATACTCTAACTCCATTTCTTCATTGCCTCTTTTAACAACCAATGTTAAGTTTTCTACATTTTTAATATTTTTATATACACCAAATGCTGCATTATAGCTTGTTATTGCTTGTCCATTTATGGACTTAATAACATCATTTCTCTCTATGCCTAGTTTTGCAAAAGGCGAGCTCTTTCTTACAAAGGTAATCCTAAACCCCTCTAAACCATTTTCAGCACTTTTCACTTCGCCAATACCTACGTCTTTATAAATATCTTTCATATTTTTGGCATAATGATCCAACAAAGAACGGTCTATAATCTTATGATCCCCTGCATCTCGTACATCGCCCAACTCATTTTTGGGTTTTTCATCTTTTTTTTTCTCTTCTGTAGGTACAGGCTTAGTCCCTGCTTCTGAGATAGAACTCTTACTTTTCCCTTTAGGACTATACAAAAAGACTTTATAGGTTTTTGCATTTTTACTAAAGTTTGCAAAGTCTATGCCTCCATTTTCAAGTACAAATCCATTAATATTATCACCACGCGAAAGTACTTTTGTTTTCTTTTTATGCATCACTGTCACAATAGTTACTTTTGAATCATTATAGAGTGCTAAAAGCTTTATTTCTTTTATGTCTCCATCTTTTTTTACAACAACTTTTGGTTGCTTTACTCTAGGAGCAGCTATTTTGTTGGGTGTAAGTTTTACTCTATAGTAAAGTGATTTGGCATCACTTTTGAGTGCTTGTGTTACGCCACTTGTTGGTAAAAAAAGTATCTCCACTACAAACCATAGTGTTTTTACCAGTAAAAGTAGTACAAACACCGCCAGTATATTTTTAAACCCTTGAGGACTAAAGAGACGTTTCATAATACCATCCTTCCTCATCTTTGCTTAATTTATCTTTAAATGGTGCGGTGGCTTGACTTGCGTTAAAGTCTAGACGGACATCATTGTCGATGAGACCTAGCATACCTGATGCACTACCAAAAGACCCCTCGGTATGTATATTTACATTTAGTGGGTTCCAAACAGCATGTGTTGCTTTTATACTCTCTATATCTGTAGGTGTCATTGTATTGAGAGAATCATCTATTTTTAAAAGATTGACTTCTATTTTAGAGTAAAAAAGTACACTAAAAATATCTATTTTATGAGCTGTTGCTATCTTGATGCCTTTTGCATAGATATCTGCTTCGTTTATGGTTAATGAAAATAAGCCCTCTTCAATACTTTTTTCATTTATCTTTAGCGTCTGTGTCTCCATCAACTGTTCAAGCTTATAATAAAGCTCTTGCTTTGGCATAAACAACAATAGTGCCATCCACCCAATCAAGAGCATTATGAAAATATTTTTTACCATTTGCATTTGAACTCCACATTATAAACTGACCCACTTTTTTGTATATCTAAGAGTGTAATTTCAATAGGTAAATTTAGAATCTTAGAGGTAAGCTTGTTGAGTTCATTGTCTCCTAGTCCACTATAGATTGCTGTAACTTTTTTACCTTTTTTGTTCCATTTTACTTTTGAAGCAACTATAAGTTTTTCTAAAGCTGTTACTTTTTTTGTAATACTTTTATTGCCCCAAATTTTTTTAAGTCCTACAACATTTTTTAACTCAGAAAGTGTTTGTGTTGTTTTTTCTGCTTCTTTAGCCTGAGCAGTGACATAATAATGTTTGTATGAAAATGTACCCAACATAAGAATAAATGCTATGATAACTATTATTTCATTTTGATACTGTTTCAAATTCATAGTGCACCCTCCATACGTAAACTACTGCTTGTAGTATCTGTTACTTTAAAGTTCTTTTTATCTGCCAATGTCTTTAAGCGTGAAGAGACATTACTATCCTCGCACGCGAACAGTGCACTAAAGCCTTTTTCATTTACAGTAAGTGAAGTCAATGTTGAGCCTTTAAAAATCATAGATCCTACAGACTTAATGGACTCTCTTTTTTTACGCTCATTGGCATCAATGGTTCTGTACTTCTGACTAATGTCATCTCTTGTATAAGAACTTGCAAGTTCGGGGTATGATTCATAGAGTGCTTCAAGCTCCTCCTTTGCAGAGGTATCTCCCCCACCATAACGTGAAGCTTCTACAAAAAACATGCCAGCGAATAAAGCAAACACACCGGCAAGTAGCCATGATTGCTGTTGTCCCACCATAGATTCAGTGGTACTCTTCTCACTTTTAACTGTTACACCTTGCTTGGGTGTAAACTGATTATCGAAGTAAGATGTAGGGAACTCATCATCGCTTAAGACCATCTTTGGTACAACGACCACCACTTCGTCCATCACAACCAATGCTTCACTCTCATTTAAAGACATAGGTCTTGTAAAAGAGTCTAAGGCTTGTTGCACAAAGAAAAGTTTTCCTATATTTTCACTTTTAACATCTTTAGTCTCTAAGAAGTTTAGAATCTTTTCCATATTGTAGGCAACAAAAACCCACTTGTCATCTTCTTGAAAAACACTATACTCATGCTCTCCCTCTTCTAGTAAGCCTTCAAAAAGAGATGGTGCAATCTTTTTAGCTTGATAGGCATACTTCACAGGTAATGATTCTTTTTTCAACGTATAAAACTGTGGTGTCACCATAATATTTACAGGATTGTCGAGTATGACTCTGTTCATCGCTACATGAACAAGTAGTAACTCTTTATTTTTTCTCATAAAATTCAAAACGTTTTGCCTCTCCTTTAATATAGTCAAATTTAAATCTATAACGCTTACCAGCACTTAAAAAAGAGACTTTACAGACAGTCTCTTCTAGTAGTTTATTTCCAGTTATAATGTTTTGTCTACTCATATAGTTTCCACCATTATCAGAAACGAAATATTTCAAACTAGGTCTTTTAGGGTCATAAAACCACTCTTTTACTGTTGAAAGGTCAATTTCAAACAAATAAGAGATAAGTTCCGGTGACGAATACTTCACGTCAATACGTGTGGCTTCACTTGAAAAAGTAAAATATTTATTCCAAGGAACACGTCCCACTTTCTTATCGTCAGCTTCAATTTGGTAACGACTTACAATGCCGGAAAATTGTTCATATGAAATAATACCGTTTTTTTGCCTAAGTCTACTGTATTCTCTTTTAATAAACTTTTTTCGTCCACCAATCTCCTCAAGAAGCATCTCCAATAATAAGTCAGCATCTTCTATATTATACTCTTGATCTATCATTTCAAAGAGTTCTTGTGTCACAGCATATTGTGCTTTCATATCTGGTACATTGCCAAAGGCAAGCCAGTTAACATTTACACCACTAGAGAGAGGAAGACAGCGTAAATTTAATGCGAACTTGCCATCTCCACTTCTCATAGATGGAGGATAGGTATATATCTTACTTAAAAGTGTCTGCTTATTTCCTATGGCATTAAATGCAGTAAGAATGTCGGCATAAAAAACGTTTGCCTGAATCAGTGCTGTTGTGTTTTTTGCATCTTTTTGAACTTCTTTAAAATACCCCAAGAGTACAATGGTCAAGGCGATAAGTATGGCAAGCACTGAAAGTGTAATCATTAACGCAAACCCTTGTCGGTGTCTAACATTTGTACAAAGAGGTTGTGTTTTATCCATTTAAAAGCTCTATTAAAGTAAAATTTTGTAAATTTAAATCGAAATATTATACCAAAGCAAACTAAAAGGATGCAAATGAATCACAAAAATACACTAAGATCTGGGTTTTCTCTTATAGAACTTTTAATCGTTATCGTTATTTTGGGAGGGCTTATGGCAGTGGTTGCTCCAGGTCTTATGGACTCACAAAAAAAAGCTACAAGAAACACCATGTGTCTTAAAATGAATGACTTAAAGAAACGTTTTGATATGTTTTCTCTTGACAATGGGATGTACCCAGACACAGAAGAGGGCTTTCAGGCACTTATGTCAAACCCAGATGCTGACAAATATCCTGGATACCCAGTGAAACCATATTTGAAAAAAATACCAAAAGATGCTTGGAAAAAACCTTTTGTGTATATCAAAAAAGGTTCAGACTTAGAGATTATCTCTTACGCGGCAGATAGAAGAGATGGTGGAGAAGAGTGGGACAAAGACATCTTACTTAGTGACTGTAATAAATAACCCTATGTCTACACTAAAAGGCAATCCATTGCGAAAAGCATTTTCACTTGTTGAACTTCTTATCGTGATTATGATTGTCGGCTTAATTTACTTTTTGGGATTTTCTAGTATCTCTATTGGAAAATCGAAACCCAAACCACTTACCCCTTTGAATCTTAAAGAGGGTATAGTAAAGTCTAAACTCTTTAATGGTCACGCAACTTTCATGTGTACAGACAAATGCAAGAAATGCTACCTACGAAAAGGTATCTCCTCGGCTTTCAAAGCTTATCCTAGCCCTGTTGACCTTACTGACATCATCGTATATACATTAGATGAAAGAGAATCACTTCGTGAGATGGAGTATGAACGCTATAAAGATGAAAAAGTCTGTCTTGTAATTGATTTCTACGACAATGGAAGCTCTACGCAACTCATACTTAAAAATGAAGAGGGGGCCTATTTTTTACCTTCTTTTTTCGGTAAAGCTCAAAAATTTGATTCTACATCTGATGCAAAAACATACTGGTTAAAAGATTCAAAAACAGTCTCTGATACGGGAGGATACTACTAGTGTTTAGTACTAAGTCCACAAAAATCTTGCCTGCAAAAAAATTGCGTGCTGCTTTTACACTCATAGAAATTTTAATTTCTGTGGTTATTCTTTCAGGGGCGATACTCTTTGTATTGCGTATCCACTCCGATAACAAGGAACACATTATTTACCTCTCTGAGCGTAACAAAAACTCTTTACAAGACTCTTTGTTTTTAAGTACTAATGTTTTACGTCACCACAAGGACAACAAAAGTGCCTATGATTTACTTGAACGTCATCTAAAGATAGAAGAAGATAAAAGCCGTCAAACACTTAAAAAAACCACTAGAGAGATATATATCCCTGAAGAGATTAAAATAATCCCTCCCCCAGATAAACCCGGTGTCACTGCTTTGGTCAATGAAGTAAAACTAAAAGACTCACACTCCGCAGCGTACTGGCACTTTAAAGTGATTTCATTTTAGTTTTCTAGGTGATGTTTTGATAAAAGTAACAAAGAGTGCCAATCCTGTTATCATGAGTAGTGCATTGCCTACAATGTCATGCGACCAATAGAATTCTACTTGCCCTTCACCTTGTTCTGTCATAGCTACAACAAAAAGTATGCGTATCACGTTGACCATCAAAAAGATAACATATCCAAGGAGCATCCAAAAAAGTTTTGATAACAATGGTGCAGGGTATGCCGCTATGGATGCAAACAAAAAGATGATAGGTATCATCCCATTACATGCTTGGTTGATAATAATTTTATAAACAGGACTGATAATAATGTCTTGTCCTTGTAGTTGTCCTGGAGATAAGAAGATGTTTAAAAGAAAAAGCGTTAAGTTTGTTTGTGCCTCATTTAACGCTATTGACACAATGCTGGTATGTGCATAAAATACTATGTAAAAGAGTAATAAAAAAAATAGATAGAGCCCAATAAATTGTTTCATATGAAACTATAGCAAGATACAGCTAAAAAAGTTATAATAGTCTTTAGACATATTATTTTTGAGTATCTATAAGAGTACCTCTAAAAAATAATATTCACAAGAACTAACTACAAGGATACTTTACATATGCTTTTCAAATATAAAGGTTTTGATACATCAGGTAAAAAAGTAAAAGGTACTGTAAACGCGAGTAGCAAAGAAGAAGCTGCACAAAAATTAAAAACACAAGGTATTTACCATGAGGGGCTTACTCCCACTAAAGAGTTCTCGCTAGATGGCTTGGCCAAGCGCTCAATGCCTGGTGAACTTTTAGCCACTTTCTCTAAAGAACTCTCTTCTTACCTCAACTCTGGCATGACTATTTTGACAGCGATTAGATTACTTGAGAACCAACATGAAGGAGAGAAGCGTTACGTTTCATTCTTGAATTCTTTAAAAACCATGATAGACGAAGGAAAATCGCTCTACCATGCGCTTAATACACAAAAAGTTTATGCACTGCCAGACTTCTATCTTCAAAGTCTAAATGTTGCGGGGCAAAGTGGACAGATGGTTGAGGTACTCACCAACATGGCAAACTTCTTCTCTGCACAAAACAAGGTAAAAAAACAAGTTAAAGGGGCAATGATTTACCCTTCGGTTATCTTTGTGGTTGCCATTTTAATTATTGGATTTCTACTTGTTTCTGTTGTTCCTGAAATTACACAAATATTTGAAGATACCGATCAGGCACTTCCAGATATTACCCAGCTTGTTGTAGGTGCAAGTGATTTCTTAATTGCCAATTATCTTACTATTCTTATCACTTTTATCATTTTAGTGATTTTATTTAAAATTAGTTATGCAAAAATAGATGGTTTCCGTAAACTCATAGACGCATGGTTGTTTAAAGTACCTCTTATTGGAGAACTTATACAGAACCATGAATTAGGAAGATTTTCTTATATTTTATCTCTTATGTTAGGGTCTGGAGTTGCGTACGCACAAGCAGTACAACTGGCAAAAGCAACATTTGCCAATTATGGCTTACAAGATTTATTTAACAAAGCTGCAGACAAAGTAGTCGAGGGAAACAAGCTTTCCAACTCCTTGCTACTTGTAAAAGGCGTGAAGCTCAAACGTAATTTCATGCAAACATTGGCATTAGGTGAAGAGTCTAGTGAGGTATCTGAAGTACTTAGCAATACGGCAAACCTCTACGCTGAAGAAAACGATGACAAACTTAAAATTCTTCTTAGTCTACTCAACCCTCTTATGATGCTTCTTATTGGAGGTTTTGTGGGTATTATTATTGCGGCGATGATGTTGCCTATCTTTACTATGACGCAGGGCTTAAACTAAATGGCTAAACAGCGTTTTAGAGAGATTAAGCAAGGGAAAAATACTTCTACAAAAGAAGAAGAGACATCCAGCAAGTCCATGCGTTCTTACGCACATGCCTCAACTAAAATAAAAGCATTTCTTACCGATAGTTTTATGCTTGTAATGCCTATTTTGTATGTAGTCATCTATTTTATAATGGGTAGCAGAGAGGACTTTGAAGAGAACAAGCTTTTAGGGTGGTTATATATTTTTGTTCCTTTGATTCTTGTACAAACACTTTTTATGCTTAAAACGTCTCAAACTCCTGGTTATCGTGCTTACAATATAGAGATTATTGATGAATATACGGGAAAACGTCCCACATTTTTCATTATTTTATTTCGAAATAGTAGTGCCGTTTTATCTTTCTTTACTCTTTTTGGTTGGCTCATGATGTTCTTTAGAAAAGATGCTAAAACACTACATGACCTTCTGAGCAATACAGCTATTACTTACAAAATAAATGACAAAAAATAGTTTTATTCTCTCCCCTTTTTCTATACTCTTAGGTGGGTATTACTTTTTTTACTTTGCTCTTGTTGGTGTCTATGTTATCTTCCTTCCAAAGACATTAATAGACTTAGGCTACAGTACTTTTGATGTAGGAATCATCTATGCAGCTGCTCCTTTTATGCGTTTTTTACTTCCTTTTCTTTTTCGTCATTTTGTAGCTTTAACACCCAAAATATATTTATTTTCTTTACTATTTACTTTTGTTGGGGCACTACTCTTCTTAGGCACTGCTACGCATTTTTGGCTCTTCCTCTTAGCAAATTTACTCTTTGGTGCAGCGATGGGCATATCACTACCTTATGTAGAGACTATTGCGTTAAGCACACTCTCCAGAGAGTATTATGGAAAAGTACGTCTGTGGGGTTCTTTAGGTTTTATGTTCATTGCACTATGGTTAGGCAAAGTGCTTTCTTTGCCTTATGAGTCATTGTATTACCTCAGTGCGATGGCATTTTTTACCCTTATTTTTGGAGCATTGCTTATTGGGCATGACATTAAAGAACATGATACTGTAAATGATGATAGTTCATTTTCGCTCTCAAAATATTGGGCTTTTTGGCTCTCTATATTTCTAATGCAACTAGGTTTTGGTGGATACTATAATTTTTTTACTATCTATGAACTGTCACATGGAGTCTCTTTAGAAATGACTTCATGGATGTGGAGTTTTGGTGTCATTTGTGAAGTTGTTATGCTCTACTACCAAGGTGCACTACTTCAAAGAAACTTACTCAATATTCTTCAATTTGCTACACTCATAACAGCATTAAGGTGGCTGCTTCTCTATGTCTATCCTGAGTCTATGACCATAACATTCATATCACAATCTTTTCATGCCATAAGCTTTGCACTTTACCATACTGCAGCCATTACCTATGTATTTTCTCTCTATACGCAAAAAAAACTTGCTCAACAGTTTTTTTTAGGGATTGCATTTGGACTGGGCGGTTCTCTAGGAGCTCTTCTTTCTGGACAATTTTACGGAGAGTATCTATTCCTTGTAGAAGCGGGCATCACTTTTTTGGCCTTTATAGCGTTACTTATTCATCAAAATCGTAGAAGTACCATACTATGAAGTATCCTATTCCTGCTGTTATATTCGCCGGTGGAAAAAGTTCTCGTATGGGAAAAGACAAAGCACTACTCCCTTTTAAAGCATACCCCACACTAAGTGAATTTCAATACTATAGGCTCACAGAACTTTTCCAAACGGTTTATCTTAGTAGTAAAGAGCATAAATTTAACTTTTCTTGCAATATAATTGAAGATGTTTACAAGCAGAGTTCCCCTCTAGTTGGTATTATCTCCGTACTTGAAACACTGAAAACAGATGCAGTATTTATACTTAGTGTCGATGCTCCATTGGTTGACAAAGAGGTGATAAACATGCTTTATCTGACAAAACTTGCACTAGACGATAGCAATGCACATTATGATGCTATTATTGCTCAAAGTCCTAATGGACTTGAACCTCTTTGTGGTATCTACACTTCTCATATTCTGACACGAGCAAAACAACATTTAGAAGCAAATAATCATAAGCTACATACTCTACTAAAGGTATCTAAGATAAAACTGGTTCATTTCGACGATAGTATCCCTTTTAGTAATCTCAATACACCAGAGCAATACAAGGCTATATTAAAGAGGGATTTCTAATAATAAGTGATACTCACAATAGGCTTGTAAATGTGAGATACCGTAAGAGGCTTTCAATTTCTAGCTGTAGCTAAGATACAGGAAAGTATCTTGTGGCTAGGGTATATATATGGTTAAGAAGGGTGTTTTAACTCTTGCTCCCAGGCTTTATGGCTTCAGTTTTCCCCTCTTTGCACAGTGGACAATCTTCTGGGACATACATTTCAAAGGTAAAGTCATCAAGTGCGAAGAGAGGCGTGTCCTCTGGTAATGCACATTCTGATTTTGCAGTATCATTTCCTCCAGTACGTTTACAAAAACCTCTGTTTGCAAGCGATGCAAAGGCAACAACCTTGCCACCAAGAGCTTCAATTGCTTTTGCGGCTTTTAAAGCAGAACCACCAGTTGTGATAATGTCTTCACAGATAATGATTTTCTCCCCTTTTTCTATAGTAAAACCACGGCGAAGCTCCATACCACCTTCTTTTTTCTCGACAAAAATAGAGCGAACATCTAACGATCTAGCAAGCTCATAGCCGGTTAAGACACCACCAAGTGCAGGGGCACATACTGTATCAACCTCTATGCCGGCATCTTTTATCATTATTGCAAGAGCATCAGTAAGAAAGGCAGCTTTTTTAGGATACTCCATAACCTTTGCACTTTGGAGGTAACGGCTTGAGTGGTTACCGCTGGCTAATAAAAAGTGACCCTCTAGTAGTGCATCGGCATCTTTATATACCTGTTCAACATTCATCGTTAAACCTTTAAAATATCGGTTTCTTTAGTTTTGAAAGCTTCATCTATTTTTGCAATATGCTCATCAGTAATTTTCTGTATTTGATCTTGTGCTTTTTTAGACTCATCTTCACTGAGCTCTTTTTCTTTTTCAAGTTTTTTGATCTGATCATTACCATCTTTTCTGACATTTCGAACAGAAACTTTTGCATGCTCTACCATCCCTTTAGCCTGCTTAACAATTTCTTGTCTTTGTTCAGATGTCATAGGAGGGAAGAAAAGTTTAATAAAGTCACCATCATTGTTAGGGTTCACGCCAATATTTGCTTCTTGTATGGCTTTTTCTATGGCACCCAAAAGATTTTTTTCCCAAGGGGTAATACTAATGGTGGTAGCATCCGTTGCAATGACATTACCTACTTGCGTCAGAGCTGTCATAGTACCATAATAATCAACTTTTATATTATCTACAATACCAGTCGTTACCTTACCTGTTCTTAGTGTTGAAAAGTCTCTTTTAAGTGCATCAATACTTTTATTCATATTCTCATTGGTTTCATTCAAAATTTCATCTATCATAGCGTTCTCCTAAGGTTTATTAAGCAGATTTTACCCTTTTTTACCTTGTTGGGTATTGAGTTAAACAGTGTAAGGTGCTATAGAAATCAATAATATAAGGGTATCTCCATCGCCATTAAGTTAAGAAGTATATAGTGCACTTTGCACTCGGAAGTGGAGACCTCAGTCCCATAGTCCCATGAAGTGGGAACATTGTTAGTGGAAGTAAAAAGGAAAAATGCTTAGCTTAATGACAATGAATGGCATCTCTAATAATATATGCATAGCAAGGGGAAAGATGTAAAGTGGGGTTGATTTAGAAAGAAGGAGTATTCTTCTTTCCAGTTTTGTTACTATTTGGTCTGATTGCCCTCTAAGATAGTTGGTGCAGCTGGTGCAGCAGTTTTTGAAGTAGGCACAATACTATCAGTAACAGATGCACTATTTTCTGAAGTATAGAAGTATCCTAGTGCCAGCGTATTTACAACAAATGCAAATGCAAGAAAAAAAGTAAGTTTAGAAAGAAATCCTGTAGGACCTTTTGATCCAAATACAGATTCATTGCTTCCACTATAAGCACCTAAGCCAATACTTGAGCTTTTTTGAAGTAGTACAGCTATGGTAATAGCTATTGCAAGTACGATTTGTACGATTAAAAGTGTTGATGTCATGGTTGCCTCTTATGTATTTTATGAGTACCTCAATTTAAAATTGGGTATAATTTTGGCGATTATACCCAAATAAATTTGAAACAGCGATGAAGAGGAAGAATATAGTGCAAATAGAAGAAAATAATCAATCAAAAGTCTCGAGAGAATTTTCCAGGTTTGCACATCTATACAATACATATAACATCATACAGTCTGATGTTGCAAGGATACTTGTAGAATCACTTTTAAAAGAGGAATATAAAACAATAATAGATTTAGGTTGCGGGAGTGGAAAAGTGTATGAAAACTTAGTAAAAGAAAAGATACCCTTTGATAGTTTTTTAGCTGTAGACATCTCAGATAAAATGTTAAATATACATCCTTCAGACGACAGCGTTCAAAAAATTGTTGCAAATTTTAACAATAATAAAGAGATGAAAAAACTAAAATATCATACAGAAGAGACATTGCTTATTTCTGCTTCAGCACTACAATGGGCAGATGATTTAGATAGCGTGTTTTCCTCTATATCTACAATATCTAGTAAATCATATTTTGCTATATTTACATCGAATACATTTAAAACACTCCATGACATAGCAGAAGTAAAGTCTCCAATACATACCCCAGCATCTTTGATAAAGTCTATTTCAAAAGTGTATACAGCAAAGATGTATACAAAAGAGTATAGATTAGAATTTAACTCTGTAAAAGAGATGTTTCACTATATCAAAAAAAGTGGAGTAAGTGGTGGAAACAAGAAGTTAGGGTACAAGCAATTAAAGCGTGTAATGGAGACTTATCCATTAAAATATTTAGAGTTCGAAGTTTTATTTGTGGAAAATGCTTCACCTAAAGTAAAATAGGCAAAGCATAAACAAGTTAGTCGTCACTTCCAAATATACCTAGAAGCTGAAGAATGGCTGTAAACATATTTAGGAAGTCTAAATAAAGAGAAACAGCTGCATCGACAGGTGATGAATATGCACCATTTGCAATATTTTGAGTATCATAAATAGTGAACATACCAAATAAAATCAAGATCCCTGCAGTGATGACTACATGCATCATTGGACTCTGAAGTAAAAACATATTTATCAGTGAAGCAATAATTACAACAATTAAGACAATGAAGAGAGGTTTTCCCCAGCTTGAAAAGTCAGTTTTAGCATTTATGGCAAAAAGACTAAGTGCCCCAAATAAGACAGATGTCATTAAGAAAGCATTTCCTATTACTGCACCATTACCTGCACCAATAAGTGAAGCTAAAAGAGGTACCAGTGAAACACCAGTTAAAAATGTAAATAAAAAAAGCATTGCAAGATTAAGTCCAGGTTTCCCTCTTGACATACTGAGACCAAAAAAGAGTACCAAAAGCTCTGCCCCAAATATAAACCATTTATATTGCATGACTGTTTCAGCATAAGGCATTGTCAAATATGCACCAAGTGCTGCTGCAATCATACTTGCCCCAAGCAGTTGGTAAGTTTGTTTCATAAAGCTGACAGATGCTCTTTCTTGAACATAGCCAGTATCATTAGATGTATAGTCTCTATCATATAAAGCCATAGTGTTTCCTTTTATCGTGTTAATTTTTGCTAGTATAGTAAAGTGAGATTAATCTAAGGTTAATAAGTAAGTTACTCACCTATACGCTTTTTTTGAAGTGCAATATACTCAACTTTTGCCATATTCGCATGATGAATATTCTCTTCTATCACTTGTATTGCCATCTTCTCTTTAGGAGAGGAGATGATAGGTGCTTTTGTACAACTATTTAAGAGAAAAAAGAATAGAGGTAATAAAAAATAGGTTTTCATAAAAGTGTCCTTTATATCTATCGAAAATAATATCAAATAATGGATAAATCATTGTTGAGTTATCTCTAGC
>JAYEFI010000012.1:0-6042 GCA_034658615.1 Campylobacterota bacterium | reverse complement strand
TTATATATCTTGCTCAATAGTCCTAGCAAATGTACCAAAGTAAATATCTTGTACTTTGGCTAATGACATCTCTACATTATTTACTTTCACAAGTTCTCCACCTACACTACCTACTACTTGTGTAGCTAATCCTAACGCTTTTGCCATCGCTTCTACTGCTTCTAAATTTTCTTGACTTACTTCTAGTAATGCACGAGACTGTGACTCATCGAAGATGTTTTTGCTCTCACCTACTTCAACAGTCGCTACCACACCTTTGTTAGACACGGCTGCCATTTTAGATAGAGCAAGGGCAACACCACCTACATTGACATCTTTTGCAGCGTTAAGTAGTCCTTTGTTGTTGGCTTCTATGACAAGCTCCCACAGTGCAAGTTCTGCTTTGTAGTCAAACTCTGGTAGTGAACCAGCTGTCTCACCATGTAGTGCTTTAATGTAAAGTGAACCACCAAACTCGCCTTTAGTCTCTCCTACCATAAGCACAACTGCATCCTCTTCTTGAAATGATGATGGTAATACTTTGTTCTCATCTTCATTGAGTCCCACCATAGCAATTGCAGGTGTTGGGTAAACTGATACGCCATTTGTTTCGTTGTATAACGATACATTTCCAGACACTACTGGTGTGGTTAGTGCTAAACAAGCCTCTTTTATACCCTCACAAGACTGTGCAAACTGCCACATGACTTCTGGGTTTTCTGGGTTACCAAAGTTAAGACAATCTGTAATGGAAAGTGGTCTAGCCCCTGACATAGCAACATTACGTCCTGACTCTACTACTGCCAATGCCGCACCTTTATATGGGTCAATGTAACAATAACGTGGGTTACAATCAGAACTCATAGCCAAGGCTTTTCCATTTTCTTTAATACGAATAGATGAAGCATCTAAGCTTCCTGGTCCTTTGGTGGTATTGGTTTGTACCATGGAGTCATATTGGTTATAGACCCATGCTTTGTCAGATACTTCTATGTTTGATAGTAGTGTTTCATACGCTTCTTGATCGGCTATAGCCTTATAATCTGTAACAGATTTTCCATTGACTTCATCTAAGTAACTAGGACGTGCCACAGGTCTGTCTAGTACTGGTGCTTCCTCACTCACTGGGGCTATAGGCATGTCGGCACATGGTTCACCGTGCCACATAAGTTCCATACGTGCAGTGTCTGTTACTTCACCAATAACTGCAACGTCTAGTTCCCATCTTTCAAAGATGTCTATAATCTCTTGTTCTCTACCTTTTTTAGCACAAATAAGCATACGCTCTTGTGATTCTGAAAGCATAAAGTCATAAGGTGTCATCCCCTCTTCACGTGCAGGTACTTTGTCTAGGTGCATAATAAGCCCTGCACCTGTTTTACCAGCCATTTCAAATGCAGAAGAGGTAAGCCCAGCTGCACCCATATCTTGTATGCCTACAATATGGTCTGTTTTAAACAACTCCAAACATGCTTCAAGAAGTAATTTTTCTGTAAATGGGTCACCTACTTGTACAGTAGGACGTAGTGATTTTGACTCTTCTGTAAAACTGTCTGAACTCATAACCGCTCCACCTAGCCCATCACGACCAGTTTTAGAACCTACATACATCACTGAGTTACCCACACCAGAAGCAACACCTAAAAAGATTTCATCTGATTTTACCAATCCTAATGAAAATGCATTGACTAGGATGTTTCCATTGTAAGATTCGTCAAAACTTACTTCCCCACCAATAGTAGGTACTCCCATACAGTTACCGTATGAGCCAATACCATCTACCACACCACGCACTAAGTGTCTTTGGTACTTGGCAATGTCTGAGTCACCTTTAACTGTACCAAAACGTAAGGCATTCATGTTTGCTACTGGTCTTGCACCCATTGTAAAGATGTCACGCAGTATGCCACCAACTCCTGTTGCTGCCCCTTGAAAAGGCTCTATAAATGAGGGGTGATTATGTGATTCCATTTTGAATACTGCTGCCATACCATCGCCAATGTCAATAACACCGGCATTTTCTCCTGGACCTTGTATGACCCATGGTGCTTCGGTAGGAAAACCTCTAAGGTACTTTGTACTTGATTTATAAGAACAATGTTCAGACCACATCGCAGAGAAGATACCAATCTCTACTATATTTGGGTGGCGACCGTCCAATATACGTAAAATATCTTCATACTCTGGTAGTGTAAGTTTATGGTTTTTTAATACTTCAGTTAGATCTTCTACTGGCTGATTGGGTTTTGACATGGGCTGAGTCCTTTTAGGGCTTGAAATAAGGAGCTTATTTTACTAAAAAAGTACTAAATTGTTCATAAAATACTTATTCAATCTAAAGCTCAATAAAGTAATGCTAAATCATCCAAGTCAAATAAAAGTAAAGTATCACTTTGCATATTTTTAAGTTCTTTAGAAAAACCTGACTTTGAAAAAAGTACATAAACATCTACTTTAATGCCTGATGCCAGTGCTTTCGATTGTAGCTTACTAAGCTCATTTTTACATACTTTTCTATCTTTATATTTACATTCACCAAGTATTATTTTTCTCTTGTTACTTATAAGCAAAATATCGAACTCAGAGTAGATATTCCAGTAGGTACCTGAAGATATGATGTCTATTTGACCAGCATAATGCTGTAAAAGTAGTGCATTTGAAAGCTGTTCATAAACCAATGAACGTAAACGTTCATAGTTTTTTTGAAAGTTTTCTAAAAACTTTTCACCCTCACCTAAGGTCAATTGCTTACTATAATAATCTACAAAACCAAACCAGAAACGCATAAAAGGTTTTACAAAACGAAGTTTATCTTGTATGCGGTAAGTTCGCTGTTCTTTTTTAAGTTTATGTTTAGGATGATGTTTTAAAGGTGCTTCACGCGAATATTCGATATTTAGAATTTTTAAAGAGACAAGTTCAGCCACTATACGCTCACCTGCAGACTCTGAAAGTTTTGCTTTACGTATGGCAGAATACATTTTTCCGTCACCTCTCGCCACAGCAACAAGCAACTCTCTATAGGGTGTTTCAAGTACATAAGATGGTCGTACAACATTTTGATAGGTAGAAAAGTTGTCTACAAAATTGGACTCTACCATAGAAAAAACATCATCAAAAAAGTTTAATGTCATTTCACTCTCAATACCACCTAAAATAGAAAAATACTCAACACTTTCTTCTAATGATAAATAAGAAAACTGTTCGTGGAATTTTTTAAATGACGCTAATGACTCTTTGATGGCATCCCTTTATCAATGAATTAGTGTATCAATATTAACATACTTTTATTTTAACTTATGGTATGATTATTATTTAATCAATATTAAGAGACAATTATGAACACTTTTTTCACTACTTCAGATAATATACAGCACATCATTAAGAGTTTTAACCTCACAAAGACACTCTTTGTCTCTTCCATACTCATTGGTGAGGCACATACAGGGAAGAAGTCACTTGCACGTCACCTCTTTCCTGATGCATACCTAGTATCGTGTGAAAATCAGAAAGCCGTTGAAGAAGCTTTTGAAATGTATGATGAGCTTATCATCACTGACTTTGAGTTACTCTCAAACCCCTCTTCTCTTAATTTTGACAATAAGCGTATTATTGCCACAGCAAATTTTGAAGGCAACAAAACACTGATAGATGACCTCTTTGCCTTTATTTATACTATGCCTTCTTTAGACGAACGTCCTGAAGATGTAGAGTATCTCATTACACTCTTTGTCAAAGAAGCTTGCAGCACACTTCAAATAGATAAAAATACTATTGAAACTAGCATGATTCCTTTTGACCTCAGTACCAATACCCAAAGTTTAAAAAAATCAATCTACCTCTATTTGACCAAGCTCTCTATGAGAAAAGAAGATATAGAAACACTTATTTATGCCTATTTCTTAGAACATCTCAATGGCAATGATGGATACAGACAACACCTTAAGCTCTATGAGAAACCACTCATCGAAGCAGGTCTCAAAAAGTTTGGCTCTCAACTTCAACTTTCACAAGTTTTAGGCATCAATAGAAATACACTAAGAAAGAAAATTCATGAACACAACATCCATTAACTTTCAATCATTCGTAGAGTGGGACAATAGCCCTTTTATTTTATTTTCTAATGAAGGTAAAATAGTCTATTTAAACGCAAATGCGGAGATACTTCTAGGGTATGTTACACACAGTGAACTTTACAATATTGCTCTCTCCTATGCACCAAAAAACTTTGGATACAAAACAACTTTACTCAACTTAAATTACAATAATTATAACTTTTACTCTATCACTGTAGGCTATGAAAATGAAGAACAACTTTCACTACGTCTCTATAGTGCTCCTCGTGTGCAACAGATGGAAAAACTTAAGACAAATACACTTGCCACAACAGATATCAATATCTTACTTGAAGCTAACATATCTCTATTTAAAAACACAAACAACACTACATTAACCTTACTTACTGATCAAGATTTACCCCCATTTAAAATAGACCAAAATAACTTTTCAAAGCTTTTGCGAAAATCTCTCGATATGTTTTGCGAAGGAGATACTATACGCATTGAACTTAAACTTGTGATTGGGCAATACATTCTTATTGAAAATAAAAAAAGATCTATTATTAAATTTTCTATCTCTTCTGACTTGAACTCTTCCTCTAGTCATTATCAAGAAAAAAGAAATGAAATAGATATATTAGCCCAAAAATCTCATATTACACCAATATTTATTGATGGTAGCATGATGTTAGAAATACCCTTAATAGAATAGTTCATTATTTTTATACAAAAAAATGATAACAATCAATAAATATTTTGTTATTATTTCATACACTAAAACTTAGGAGATTTCTTATGGAAATGAATTATGTAATCGATACACTCTTTGCACTCTTTGCAATGACACTTATCATCTTTATGGTACCAGGCTTTGCTATGCTAGAAGCTGGTCTTGTAAGAACCAAGAATGTCACGGCAGTACTTACAACCAATATCATGATATATGCCGTAGCATCTATGGCATTTCTACTTATTGGCTATAGCCTTGCATTTGGCTCTTGGGAAAATAGTAGCATGAGTATGTATGCCGCATTTTTATTTCAAATGGCGTTTGTAGGTAAAACAGTTAACATTATGTCTGGAGGAGTGAGTGAAAGAACGCGTATCATACCCCTTACATTCTTTACTGTCATTATGGCAGCTATTATTTACCCTTTGGTTGTCAATGTGACTTGGGGTGCTAACCTACTAGATGGTACAATGTTTGACATCTCTGCTATGCATGACCTTGCAGGAAGTACAGTCATTCACTCAACAGGAGCATGGGCATTACTTGCTGCTGTCATTGTCATAGGACCTAGACGTGGGCGTTATACTAAAGATGGAAAAATCCGTGTTATCCCTGCTTCAAACATACCTTTAGTTGTCTTGGGTGCATTACTTCTTTGGATAGGTTGGTTCGGATTTAATGGAGGTTCAGTTGGGTCTATCTCATCAAAAGAAAATGCTGACTTGGTAGCACTAACTATTATGAATACCAATACTGGTGGTTTAGCAGGTGCACTTATGGTGGGTTTAATTATGTATGTACAATACAAAAGATTTGACATCACTATGATACTCAATGGTGCACTTGGTGGACTTGTCTCTGTTACTGCTGGTGCAGATATGTTTGATATGTATGCACCTATCTACATAGGTGCTATTGGTGGTGCTATAGTTGTATATGGTGTTGCAATGTTTGATAAGCTTAAACTTGATGACCCCGTAGGTGCACTCTCTGTTCACTTACTTAATGGTATTTGGGGAACTATAGCTGTGGCTCTTTTTGCAGATGCTTCACTTTGGGACCAAGTCAAAGGTGTGCTTGTAGTGGGTCTATTTGCTTTTACAAGCTCGTTTATAGTAATCTATGTTATTAACAAAGTGTCAAAGTTTAGAGCAGAAGATGATGAACAACAACAAGGTCTTGACATAGAAGAGTGTGGGCTAGAAGCCTACCCTGAATTCAAACGTTCTATTTAGAGGACGTGAACTGAGCAAAGCTCAGCTTCACTACGCTGAC
>JAYEFI010000011.1:0-6056 GCA_034658615.1 Campylobacterota bacterium | reverse complement strand
GTATCTATTTGTGTATCTAGTTTAATATAGGCTTTGTCTATCTTTGAGTTACCCATGTCTATGATGACTTTTGCACGTCTAAGAGCCGTGATAGACTCTTCGATGATAGCAAAAAGCTTTTCTGCTTCCTCATCTCTTTGTATCTCTTTAGGGAAGTGCATCACCATAAGTGACTCTCCCTCTTCTAGCGTAGTACCTGAAAGTTTGTGATACAAGTGATCAGAGATGAACGGCATAAAGGGAGAAACCATTTTAAGTGTCTCTTTAAAGATAGCCCCAAGCTCTACAATGCTCTCTCTGTCAGCCTTAGAGTACTCAATACCCCAGTCACAATACTCATTCCATACGAAGTTGTACAGAGCTTTGGCTGCGTCAGAGAAGTTGTAGGTGTCTAAACTTACCCTTACTTTCTCAACTGCTACTGCAAGTCTAGACTGCATGTAGCGTCCTAGAGGAGTGACTACTTCTACGTCTTTCAAGTCTTTAAAGGTATCTACATTTAGTTGCAAGTAGTTTGTTGCATTGTAAAGTTTGTTGGTAAAATTTCTGAACTGATCTAAGTTCTTCGCTCCAAGCTTGATGTCTCTACCTTGTACAGCTAAGTATGCCAATGTAAAACGTATGATGTCAGCAGAATGTTCTTCTACCATGTCTAGAGGGTCAATGACATTACCTTTTGACTTTGACATTTTAGCCCCAGTTTCATCACGTACAAGTGCGTGCATGTAGATGTCTTTAAATGGTAGCTTACCTTGGAAGTGTTCTCCCATCATCATCATACGTGCTACCCAGAAGAACATGATGTCAAACCCAGTAATGAGTAGTGAGTTAGGGTAGAAGTCTTGCATATCTGTATCGTTATAGAGATCTTCTAGTTGACCATTGTTTCCCCAGCCAAGAGGAGACATAGCCCACAGTGCAGAAGAGAACCAAGTATCTAGTACATCAGGGTCTTGTGTAAGCTTTTTAGAGTTACATTTAGGACATCCGTCTGGCTCATCTGCTTTGTCTGCCCATGTATGGTTACAGTCATCACAAGTAAATACAGGTATACGGTGTCCCCACCATAGCTGACGGCTTATACACCAAGGTCTTAGCTCATCCATCCATGCTGTGTATGAGTTTATCCAGTGAGGAGGGTGGAAGTTGTTGTGTTTCTTTGTCTCGTTTATGGAGTTTTCGGCTATTTTTTCACTTAAGAACCATTGTGTAGAGATGAAAGGTTCTACTATATTTTTACAACGGTAACAGTGACCTACTTGGTGTACGTGGTCTTCTATTTTGACAATGTACCCAGCGTTTTCTAAAGCTTTGACGATGACAGGACGTGCTTCAAGACGCTCTAGCCCTACAAACTCTCCACAGTAGTCATTTAAGATACCTTTTTCATCAAATACTTTTATGAACTCTAGGTTATGTCTTTTACCAACAGCGTAGTCATTTTGGTCGTGTGCAGGAGTTACCTTCACCACACCCGTACCAAACTCCATATCTACATGTGTGTCCGTGATGACTTTGATGCTTCTGTCTGTTAGTGGTAAAAGTACATCCTTACCTACGATGTCTGTATAGCGGCTGTCATCAGGGTGAACCATGATGGCAGTATCTCCAAAGTAAGTCTCTGGTCTAGTAGTTGCTACTTCAAGTTCTCCAGAACCATCTGCAAACTTGTAGACCATGGTGTAAAACTTTCCGTTTACCTCTTCATGCTCTACTTCTATGTCAGAGAGAGCTCCATCATGGGTACACCAGTTCACCATGTAGTTATTTTGTGTGATTTGACCTTCATCATATAGGCTCACGAAAGCTTCTTTCACTGCTTCTTTAAGCCCTTCATCCATAGTAAAACGTTCACGTTTCCATGCTGGTGTGACGCCTAGTTTACGCATTTGGTGTACTATGTTTCCACCAGATGTCTCTTTTTGTAGCCAAGCACGTTCTAGAAACTTCTCACGTCCTAACTCTTCTTTGGTAGTACCTTCAGCTAAGAGTTGCTTTTCTACGATGTTTTGAGTAGCAATACCCGCATGGTCAGTCCCTGGTTGCCAAAGTGTCTTAAACCCATCCATACGCTTATAACGCGTGATGATGTCTTGAAGTGTGAAGGTGAGGGCATGACCAATGTGTAGTGAACCTGTGACATTTGGGGGTGGCATCATAATAGAAAAGTTTTTGCCATCCTCTTGAATACGCTTGTTCCCATCTATCTCAAAATACCCACGCTCTTCACAGAGTGCATAGTAGTTATCTTCTACTTCTTTTGGGTTATATGTTGCTTTTTTTTCTACAGTTTCGCTCATGGTATTATCCTACATGCTTATATAATTATCGCGATTATAGCCTAAGTGTGCTTTTTGTTTTATGACAACCTAGACTTAAACTCTTCATACCCAAATTGACGGATTATTTCTACCGTGCCATCTTTTTTTTCTATGGCAATACTAGGTAGTTTTATGCCATTAAACGTAGTGGCCTTTACCATGGTGTAGTGCATTTGGTCTTCAAAAATGATTTTGTCTCCAATGTTTAAAGGCAAATCAAAAGAGTAGTCACCCATGATGTCACCTGCTAAGCAAGTGTTGCCTGCAAGTCTGTAGGTGTGGGCTTTTTCACCTGCTTTGCCAGCACCTCTAACCTCTACACGGTAAGGCATAATGATGGTATCGGGCATGTGTGCTTCTGCAGAGGTGTCAAGTATAGCAATTTGCATGCCATTGTCTACAATGTCAAGTACGGTACCTACAAGTGTCCCTGACTCCCATGCAACAGCCTCACCAGGTTCTAGGTAGACTTGTACATTATACTTTTCTTTAAAATGGTTAATGATACGAATAAGTTTTTCAACATCATACCCTTTGCGGGTAATATGATGTCCACCACCAAAGTTTATCCACTTCATTTGTGTTATGTAGTGACCAAACTTTTTTTCAAAATGTTCTAGTACCAACGCTAAAGCATCTGCATCTTGTTCACAGAGTGCATGAAAATGTAAGCCATCACAAGTATCTAGCAGTGTTTCATCAAAATTAGCAAGCGTTGTACCTAAACGAGAGTAGAGTCCACAAGGGTTATATATCTCTTTGGGAGACTCTGAGTACTCAGGGTTTATACGTAAACCTAAAGAGATGTTAGGATTGTATGATTTAACTTTCTTTGAAAATTGATGAAATTGATGTGGAGAGTTAAAAACAATATGTTCAGAGAGTGTAGCAATCTCTGCAATCTCCTCTTCTTTAAATGCAGGTGCGTAGGTATGTACTTCTTTTTGAAAGGTTTCAGAAGCTAACTTTGCTTCATGTATGCCACTGGCACAACATCCATCGAGTATGGGTGAAAGCATTGGAAAACTTTTCCATAAAGCAAAGCCTTTGAGTGCTAAAAGTATTTTGGCATTCGTTTGTGCTTTGATGTAGGCTAATATGTTGAGATTATTTTGAAGTTTTTCTTCGTTGAGTATCCAGCAAGGTGAGGGGAGAGATGCATTGTCTAGTGTATTCATAAGGAAATTATAACAAGTCTTTATTAATTAACAAAAAGTTTATTTTGTTTATGTATAATCATTTTAATTACAATTAACAACACTAGGATACTTCATGCAACAGTTCAGTCGTTCAACAGCAACTTCTTGTATTTCACACTCATTTGCTATTTTGCTCATACCATTTTTATTTATATTTGGTTTAGTCTTGGCTTTTTTTCAAGTTTTTTCGTTAAATGTTGAAGCACATACACTACTTATAGTAGCATTTATATTTGTTGTATTTGTCTTTTTTGTAAAACATAATGCGAACTATGCTGTGTGTCACATGAGAGGTACTTTTTCCAAAATGGAAGAAGAGCTACATGCGGCACTGCGTGAGAATGCATTGACAATTATGGGAAAAACAAAGTCAACACTGCACGTAAAAGAGTTTATTTCTGAATATTATCAAGATATACGTAATGACAATTTTGCACGTGTAGCTCCTTCTGTTTTTCCAATGCTTGGTATTTTGGGTACATTTATCGCCATTGCATTGTCTATGCCAGATTTTTCAGTACAAGATACATCAGCGTTAGACCATGAAATATCTGTGCTTTTGTCTGGTATTGGGACGGCATTTTATGCTTCTATTTATGGGATTATGCTTTCACTCATATGGACATACTTTGAAAAACGAGGTATGGCAAAAGTAGATAAACAAATACTTGAACTAGAAAAAATATATGGTACAAGAGTATGGAAAAGTGCAGAACTGTTAAAACACCAATATATGCAAAGTGCATTGAAAGATCAAGAGATAGTTCAGACTTTAAAAGAGACATTTAACATTGACTTTATAAAACAGTTGAATGCTCAACATCTTGCTAACTATAAGGCTATTGCAGAAGAAACAAATAACAGTTTTACAAAACTTTCTGTGAACATGGAAGAGACCTCTAAGGTGTTAACCCAGACACTTGAACGTGTCTATGGTAAAAAAGACACAACCAATGCACTCCTAAATATGCAAGATAACTTTACTGCATTTAACAGTAACACACAAGTCTTACAGCATACTATGAACCGTTTTGATGAAACAATGAATCATACCTTTGAAGAGATAGACAAAGAGCTAGGACAAGCTGTTGAAAAGCTTGGTACATTTGCACGTATTATCTCTGAGCAAAATCAGATGATACTCAACAGCATTGCAACCATGAAAGAAAATGAAAAAAAACTAAACGGGAAAAAGTAATTTAATGTTTCAAAATAACCAATCAGATTCTGACAGTAACTTTTGGATATCTTATGCAGATCTTATGGCTGGGTTATTGTTTGTGTTTATCTTACTTATAGGTGCAATTGTCTCAAAGTCATCCATACTTAAAGAAGAGTTACATGAAAAAAACAACTCGCTAGCAAATTCTTTAGCACTGATTGAGAAAAAAGAAAACACGCTCTTGACAACAAATAAAAAGCTTTCGGAAAAAAGTGATGCACTAAAAGAGAGTTTAACACTACTTAGTGAGAAAGAGAGTTATATTCTTAAAAGAGATAAGTTGCTTGCTGCACAAAAAGAAGAGATGGCAAAAACCAAAGCAAACTTAAGTCAAAAAGAAAAAGCCCTACAAGAAGAAAATGCACGATTGGCTCAATCTAAGCTACTTCTTTCAGATAATGAAAGGGTACTCAAGCTTAAACTTAAAGAGATAGATAAATTAAATAAAATGCTTTTAGATGCAAATATGAAAGCAGATACATTAAATGGAAAAATTGTTGTATTGTCAAATGAGCTAAGTGATGCAAAAGATTCTGTGAAGATAAAAGATGAAAAACTACTTACCCTACTAACAGCGATGGACGATAAAAAAACCAAATATGATGACCTTATAGCAAACTTTCAAAAGCAAAAAGCCAAGATTAAATCTTTGACAGGTATGAAGTTACAAGTACTTTCATCACTCAAAAAGGCATTGGGTTCTAAGATTAATATAGATAAAAAAACAGGCTCACTCAAATTGGCTTCAAACATCTTCTTTTCTGTAGGTCAAGCTACTTTAAAAGAGGAAGCCAAGGTAGAGTTAAAGTCAGCTTTTGAAGAGTATATTGGTACTTTAGTAAAAGATGAAAACATTAGACCACATTTAAGTAAAATCATCATTGAAGGACATACCGACTCTGATGGCGGATACATTTATAACTTACAACTTTCTCAAAATCGAGCACTTGCTGTGATGTCCTATTTATTGACATTGGACTTTTCTAAAAAATACAACATTCAACCACTCATGACAGCTTCAGGTAGAGCATACTTGGACCCCATAGAAAAAAATGGTGTAGAAGACAAAGAGGCTTCCAGACGAATAGAAATTAAGTTTAGACTTAAAAACGAAGATGCCATGAATGAAATTGAAAAGGTACTAGATGCCGAGTAAAAAAACAGACCCAAAGTTGCATATAGAGACATTTGAAGCAAAGCATATAAAGAAGTCTCTACTTTCACTAGATGTCCACTTAGAGTCTGCAAAAGCACATGAAAATAGAAATACATACTATAAACAAACCGTTTTTAAAAAACCTAATGTGTGGGACA
>JAYEFI010000010.1:0-6076 GCA_034658615.1 Campylobacterota bacterium | reverse complement strand
AATGCTCTTAAGATGATACTTTCAAGCCATGAAGGTATTTTACTATTGAGTTGACTGGGTATTTTGACTCTCTTCTCAAATGAAGGCGTTTGAAAAGGTTCAATCTCACCATAAGGGTAATTTTGTGTGAGTATTTCATAGAGAGTGACACCTATGGCATAGAGTTCTGTTTGTTCAGTTATAGGTGCTTTAGCAAAGCGTTCTGGAGCAAGATAGCTAGGTGTACCTGCACGTGTTACATTGGAGTACGCTTCGGTTATGCTTCCAAAGTCAACCATTTTAAAGACTGACCTGCCTTTACGTTGTGTAACGATGATGTTTTCTGGTTTAATGTCACCATGTACTAAATCGAGGCGTATAAGGTACTGAGACATTTTGAGTAAAAAAGTTGCCAACTCTACAGAGAGGTCAACAGAGAGTGGTTTTTTAGTAGTATAGCTTTTGAGGTCTTCTCCCTCAACATATGCCATGATGTAGTAACGGTGTGTACGGTTTTTAGGCATAGCCACTTTAGGAAAAAAACCAGCTTTAAGCCGTTTCGCCATCCATACTTCTTTGACAAACATGTCAAGTTGTAGTTCATCGTCTAGTGCTTCAAAAGGTACAAACTTTATGACATAGTGTGAACCTCTCTTTTCACAAAGCCAGGTACGATTATTTTCAATGAGTGATTTTACAAGGGTATAGCCATCGATAACATCGCCAATTTTATAATGCTCTTGGACAATAAGTTGAGACTGTTTCATCTTTAAACGCTGGTCAAGTTCTTTTATGTCAAGTACTACCGCAGTGGTATCGTCTGGCAGTTTGTCTTCATGTTTTTTTGAGGCTTTTTTAACTAAAAATGATGCCCCCATCATCAAACCAGAGACCATCTCTTCATCCGAAAGTTCATTATATAAACCATCTGAACAGAGCATAATTTTATCATGGGCTTGAAGGTTATTTTCAAAATAGTAAATAGACACAGTCTCTTCTAATCCCATAGCAGAAGTAAGCACATTTTCCATGCCTTTTTCATCCATGCTATGGTCAGTAGAGAGTTGTGTTAAAGTGTTGTCTCTATGTAAGTAGATACGGCTATCTCCCACATTTGCTCCATAGAGTCGGTCTCCTTCTATGACTACTAAGGTTAAAGTTGTGACCAACTCTTCACGTTCATAATCTTCCATAGACTCAAGGTAAAGTAGCCTGTTAATATTTTCGATAAAGTGATGTATAGACTTTTCCATAGACCATGACTTGGGTCTATTTTTAAGAGAGTGTACGAGAAAATTTGTGGTTCGTTTGGCAGCTTCTGCCCCAGCTGTAGCTGAGCCTACCCCATCACACACCACAGCTACGGTAATGTTTTCCATCATCTTTACCTCAAAAAAGTCATCTCCTTTGAGTTGAGTACCTTTAGCAAGTGTAAGTCCTGATGTTTCTATGGTTTGTTTTGACATGTAGCACCTTCATGTTTATTCCCAAATAACGAAATAAGATTCTTTGGGTTATTTTAAACTATATGATAAAGATTATGACATAATTTAAAATAATGTATATATAGGTCTCCTAAAGTGTATCTTTTTTCACGAGAAAGAGGCATGAACAATATGTTCATGCCTCTTACGTGATACCTTAGAACTCCCCTTTATATCATTCCACCTGAGCTTACGCCCCATGTGGTTCTCCATCTAGTCTTTACAAATGAAATACCTGCAATTGCTACAAGTACCACGGCTGCAAATATCATAAAGCCCATAGCATAACCATCAAATGCACCTTTACTCCATCCAAGTGTCTGTATGAGTGCTGTACCACCAAGTCCACCCGCTGCACCTACGATACCTGTCATGATACCGATATCTTTACCAAATCTCTGTGGGACAAGTTGAAAAACTGCTCCATTTGCCATACCAAGGTTTGCCATGATAAGAAAAAGAACAACAATAGCTACCCAAAATGGAAGTGCTACAAAAGCATTTAAAAATGCTAGTGATGCTACCACTGTAAAGAAAATGTAAAGTGACTTAATGCCACCAACCTTATCGGCAAGTGCACCACCAAAAGGTCTAAGCACCGCCCCAGCAAAGATAGTCAATGCACCAAAATACCCAGCGATGACTTTTACATTGGGTTCATTAAACACATCTAAACCAAAAGCTTCCATATCTACTGCGTAAGTGTTCATCAAGTAGACTTTCATATATCCTGCAAACCCTACAAAACCACCAAATGAGATAGCATAAAAGAGTGAGAACCACCATGTATCTTTATCTTTGAGTAATTTACCATAATCAGAAAGCTTTTTAGGTCTTGCTTTATACACAGACTCTGGTGCATTTTTTGCAATGAACGCATAGGCTATAAATACGACTATAGACATTACCGCACCTACTAGGAAGACTGACTCCCATCCCCATAACTCTGCAATCTTTGGTGCGAAAAGAAAATCGATGACCACACCGATGTTACCTGCTCCTGCTATACCCATAACAATCCCTTGTGACTTAGGTGGATACCATTGTCCAGCTTGTGGAAGTGCTACTGCAAAAGATGCTCCTGCAAACCCAAGTCCAAGTGCTACAACAAGTAATGCATTATAGGTAATACTCTCACCCATAAAGTATGCTGTTAACAGTGCTACTATGACCACTGACTGTGAGAGAAGTGCTGTCATTTTAGCCCCAAGCTTATCTACTCCAAAACCAAGTAAAATTCTTAAGAGTGCTCCTGAGAGTATAGGAAGAGAAAGTAATGTTGCTTTCTCTCCAGCCGTCATGATGTGTCCTGTGAGTGCTAACGCTTCAGTTATCTCTGTTGAAAGTGGACCTAACATTGTCCACACCATAAAACTCATATCGAAATATAAAAATGCCATGAGCAATGTTGGTGTGTGCCCCTGTCCTTTTAGTGCTTTAAATCCTGCCATTTGTTACTCCTTTAAGTAAATGATATGAAAATTATAGCATAAAATTATACAGTCCTTAATATTGTATTGATTAATTTTTAACCATATCATGTCCCTATATATAAGAGATATATAAATATAAGATAAAATAATAATAAATGATTGATTAATTTTTAATCAATCATTGAAATGAAAACGAACGTAAGTAAGCTATAATATCTTCAATTAACATTGATATATGGATATTTAAAATGATGAAAAAAAGAAGCACATTACCTATACTGTTAAAAAACCAAAAGATACTTTTAATTGGTGGTGGGAAAGTAGCGTTGCAAAAAGCAGATGTGTTAGCCAAAAATGACATAACTTTTAGTGTGATTGCAAAAGAAGTGCTTCCAAGTATAAAAAAACTTACTAATAATATACGTATTAAGAAATTCAAAATAAAAGAGATAAAACATCATACTATCATCATAGATGCTACAGGAAATAAAAAGGTAACAAACAAACTTTTAAAGTACAAAAAAAAGCATCCTATTTTACTGAATGTTGTCGATGTACCTGAGGTGTGTGACTTCTACTTTATGGCTCTGACAAAAAATGACCCTTTACAAATAGCCGTTTCAAGTTCAGGTGCTAGTCCTACTGTTGCTAAGTATTTTCGTGACAAGTGCCAAGCACTTCTTCCTGAAGACTTAGAAACATTTATAAAAGAACTACAACATAAAAGAGCTCAAGGTGTCATAGACGTAGATGCAACATTACATAGACTTCAAACATTAGAAGAAAAACCAAAAGCATTTCTTGTAGGATGTGGACTAGGTGACCCTGATTTACTCACACTCAAAGCGTATAGCATCATAAAAAGTGTTGATGTTGTTCTTTATGATCACCTCATCTCTGATGAGATTATGTCATTGGTACCGAGTTCAACAAAAAAAATATTTGTAGGTAAAGAAAAAGGGTTTCATAGTAAACCCCAAGATGAGATAAATAAACTTATCTTTAAACAGATACAAAAAGGACACACTGTTGCAAGACTAAAAAGTGGGGATCCCTTTATCTATGGGCGTGGTGCAGAAGAATTACTTTACCTGACACAAAAAGGTATCTCAACTGAAGTCATACCAGGTATCTCTTCAGCTGTCTCAGCACCCCTTATGGCAGGTATTCCTATTACTGCTAGGGACTATAGCCAGTCATTTACTGTGGTTACTGCACACCTCAAAGGCAATAGAGTGAACCTTGACTGGGTACCTATGTTAAAAAACACTGACCATACCGTTGTGGTGCTTATGGGTCTTTCTCGTATCAAAGAGATAGTACAAGAGGCTAAGAGCTTAGACATACCGATGGATAATGCATGTGCTATAGTCTCAAATGCCAGTAGAAAAAATCAAAAAGTCATAACAACCACACTTGGTGCACTTGAACAGGTAGCACAAGAAGCTTCAAGACCTTCTATTTTGGTCTTTGGAGATGTCATTAACTATACCAACACACTAAAAGCGAGTCAAAAATGAGTATATTAGAAAAAGCGTTAGAAGCAAGAAGCAAAAAAGTAAACAAAGTTGAAACTACCAAAGCACTCAAAGCACCTATGGATGTCCATGCAAAACTCTCTAGTATTGCTGCTGGTGGCTATGAAAACCTAGCCAAAGAAGACTCTGCTTACTTTCTAAAATGTTTTGGTATTTTTGACAAGGGTGAAGACTTCATGCTTCGTGTACGTGTACCTGCTGGACAACTAAATTATGAACAAACGAAACGCATAGGTGAAGTGGCGAAAAAGTATGGAAATGACTACATAGACATTACCACACGCATGCAAATAGAGCTTCGTTATTTGCAAATAGCAGACATCGCTAAGGTCTTAGCAGCGTTACAAGAAGTAGGTATCTCTACTTTTCAAACAGGGGTAGACAATCCTCGTAACATCGTGGCTGACCCTCTTGACGGGTTAGCGTATGACTCTGTTATAGAAACAATGCCCATCGTAGAAAAACTTCAATCTATTTTTATAGAAAATCCTGAGTGGATTTCTGCTTTGCCTCGTAAATTTAACACAGGCATACTTGGTTCACTCTCGAACTCTTGTAACATATTTGGACATGACTGCTGTTTTGCATTGGCTCAAAAAGAAGGTGTTTTTGGCTTTAACATCTACTTGGGTGCAAGAGTGGGTGTACAGTCACAAGATGCAAATGTTTTTGTAACCATAGAGGAAGTACCTCTCTTTTTTAAGTCACTTATTACTGTCTTTAAAACCTATGGTTACCGTGACAATAGAAACAAAAATCGTTTGGTCTTTTTACTAAACGATGTAGGCATAGAAAATTTTATTGATGCTGTTAAAAAAGAAGCAAACTCTGAATTTGGCACAGCAGGTATCACGATGGTACAGTCTCAAAACATCGCTTTAGGTGCCAACAAGGTACTAGGACGTAACAACAAGTTCAATTACAAAATCATTGTGCCTTCAGGTATCTACTCTGGGTCTGACATGATGGCAACAGCAGAGCTAGCAAAAGAGTTTGGTTCAGGAGATGTAAGACTTACCTATGACCAAAATGTTTATATTGTCAATATCGATGAAGAGAAATTAGCAGATTTTGAAAAGACTGACCTCATCAAACACTATGCACAATTTAACAACCTTTACTTTGCAGACATGATCGCCTGTGCAGGAACAGCGACTTGTAGCTTTGGTGTCATTCCTAACAAACCAGATGCCATAGAGATGGCACACTTCTTAAGCTCAGAAGTAGCCATAGAAAATGCCAATGTACGCATGAACTGGTCTGCTTGTCCTAAGGGTTGTGGAGTGCATGGCATAGCAGACATTGGGTTTGAAGGCTGTAAAGCCAAACTTAGCGACGGGACACGTGTAGATGGTGTCCACATCTTCTTAGGTGGGAAAATTACAAGAGAAGCAAAAGAAGCACATACCTTACATAAAGCACTACCTATCACTGAAGCAAAACACCATGTCAAGTATTTACTAAAAGCCTATGCAAACCACAAATTAAGAGCTGAGACCTATGAAGCTTTCGATGATAGATATTTATCACGTAATTACTCTTTTCAAGCATTGGCATTTTATACCAAGATTAATTATGTACTCAATGAAAAATTAGGTTTAGATGTACACTTGGAACTTGAAGCAGAACCAAAAAGCTCTAA
>JAYEFI010000009.1:0-6097 GCA_034658615.1 Campylobacterota bacterium | reverse complement strand
ATGAACACAAAACAACAATTTGAAAAGCTATTTAACAACGAACTAAGTATAGATGATGCACGTCAATTTCTTGTAGACCTTTATGAAAAAGGTGAAACAGGTGAAGAGATAGCTATAGCAGCCTCTGTGATGCGTGAACACTCTATAAAGCTTAACCTCTCCTCTGAACTGTTGGACCGTGCTATTGATATTGTAGGTACGGGTGGTGACAAGTCTGGGTCATTTAATATCTCGACGACGGTTTCCTTACTCTTGGCTTCTATGGGGCGAGTAGTGGCTAAGCATGGGAACAGAAGTATTACTTCTAATTCTGGTTCTACAGATGTGCTTGAAGCCTTAGGTATAAACCTAGATTTAAGTAGTGAAAATAAAATAAAAATGCTTGAAGAGACAGGGTTTTGTTTTTTCCCTGCCACTGACCATCATCCTGCCATGAAACACATTATGCCTATACGTAAAAGCATAGAACACAGAACCATATTTAACCTACTAGGTCCTCTAACAAACCCAGCAGGAGCCAATAAATACCTACTAGGTGTGTTTGACCCATCGTATGTTAAAGTAATGGCAGAGGCACTTTTAGAACTAGAAACCAAAAGAGCCTATGTAGTGAGTAGTCAAGATGGTATGGATGAGGTGGGATTAGCATGTAACACCTCTTTTGCCTATGTGGAGTCTGGACGAATCTCTGAGGGTGAAATAAACCCTGAAACTTGGGGTTTTAAGCTAGCACCCAAAGATGCTATACTCGGTGGAGATGCTAAGTTTAATGCACAAATCACTAGAGATATTTTCTCAGGAGAAGAAGTAGGGGCTAAGCGTGACATAGTCGTACTTAACGCAGCCTTTGCACTTTTTGTAGATGGAAATGTTAGAGATTTACGAGAAGCAATAGAGATGATAGAGACAAAACTTGACTCTGGCAAGACTAGAGAGCATTTAAATTTTATGGCTGATATATCTAATAAATTGGCGTAGGGGGCGATTGCCATCGCACCATTTGTATAATCAAAATAAGAGAGAAAATGGAAATTATTGCATCTTTATTAGAATTAGATAAAGTCGTCACCTATCTTAATGAGACTTTACCTGCAAACGCTATTGTATTTCTACGTGGAGACTTAGCTTCAGGAAAGACAACACTTACACAATCTATAGCAAAAAGTAAAGGCGTAGTGGGCGAAGTGACTTCACCCACATTTTCATTGCAACAGTGTTATGAGGGGCAAGATGGTACAAACTTGTATCATTATGATTTGTATAGGTTGGAACATGAAGTGTTCATGCAGATGGGACTTTTTGAAGAGTTTGAAAAGTCTGGGTGGCATTTAGTAGAGTGGGGTAGCATGGAACTTAAAGGTTTTTTAGAATCTGTAGGATATAATGTTGCCACTATAGATATTGAACCATTCGATAGTAGTAGACTTTATAGGATTACACATTAATGCATACACTTGAAGCCAAAAACCTTGCAAAGACCATTAAAAAAACACAAATTGTTCATGATATTTCACTCAAAGTTAACTCTCGTGAGATTATAGGTCTACTAGGTCCCAATGGTGCAGGTAAAACAACCTCTTTTTACATGGTATGTGGACTGACCGATGCCACAGAAGGGCAAGTATTTTTAGATGGAAAAGAGATAACAAAACTTCCTCTTAGTTCTCGTGCTCAGATGGGCATTGGGTATTTACCGCAAGAATCAAGTATATTTAAAGATCTTAGTGTTGAAGACAATTTACGTATTGCAGCAGAAGCACTCAATATTAAAAAAGATGTTATGTCCCCTCGTATAGAAAAGCTACTAGAGATTTTCAATATTGAACCTATACGTTCACGTTTGGGTGTGCGTTTGAGTGGAGGAGAGAGAAGAAGGGTTGAGATAGCTAGAGCATTGGTAGGTGAACCAAAGTTTTTACTACTTGATGAACCTTTTGCTGGTGTTGACCCTATGGCTGTAATTGATATTCAAAATATTATTAAACAACTTATTGAACTTGATATGGGCATACTTATTACGGATCATAACGTACGAGAAACGTTAGAAATATGTGATAGAGCATATGTTATGCGTAGTGGAGAGATGTTGAGCGAAGGTACAAGTGATCAGATTAAAAATGATCCAAATGTTCGTAAATATTATTTAGGTGAACATTTTACATTTTAAAGAGACTCCTTTAATGTAGTATCTTAGTAAAAACCATGACACTAAAAAAAGTAAAAATTCTCCTTGACAATGAAGTGATTCAGCGAAATAAAGCTTCAGAAATTTCACAAGATAAACCAGACCCTTTACTTATAGCCTCTAAGTACAATGATGAAACCATTGCTCTTATCTGTGCACTATTTGCATATGGCAATGCCAATTTAATTGTAAAGTTTTTGCATACCCTAGATTTTGCTCTACTAGAGGCTAGTGATGAGACCATAAAACATACCTTATCTTCACACTATTATAGATTTCAAAATTCAGAAGATGTGGCAAGTTTATTTATTGCACTAAAGAGACTAAAGTCGTATGATAGTATAGAAAATATTTTCTATGAAGGCTATAAAAAAGAGGAAAATATATTGGATGGTTTGTGGCATTTTATAGCCTGTCTAAAATCTCAATATACAAATGAAAGCAGGGGATATAATTTTTTGGTGGGTACTGTGCCTAAAAAACGCTCTGGAATGGGAACATATAAACGATATATGATGTACTTACGCTGGATGGTACGTAAAGATAATGTAGATTTGGGACTTTGGTCGAAAATAGATAAAAAAGATTTACTCATGCCACTTGATACACATACATTTAAAGTCTCACAACGTTTAGGGCTACTAAAACGAAAAACGTATGATATGAAAGCTGCTATTGAGGTTACCAATAGGTTACGAAAATTTGATAAAGAAGACCCCGTAAAATATGATTTTGCACTTTATAGGCTAGGACAAGAAAAATTGGCTTAAGCCTAGCAAAAACAAAGGTATAACAAGGTATAATCGCCACAATATTTATACAAGAGGATGTTTTATGGAAGGTATTTTTACTTATCTAGGCGCAATATTTGGACATGGGCAAATGTTATTTGTCTCTCACTTGATTTTAACGGCAATTATTATATTTATAATTGCAAAAATGGCTATGAAAAGTCTTAGAGCTGTACCAAATGGGACACAAAATGTAATGGAAGCATACTTAGGTGGTGTGATTTCAATGGGTACAGATGTTGTTGGTAACGAGAATGCAAGAAAGTACTTGCCACTTGTAGCAACCATTGGATTATTTGTACTTGTCAATAACTTGATAGGTATTATTCCTGGATTTGAATCTCCAACTTCAAATATTAACGTTACTTTAGTTTTAGCCTTAATTGTTTTCTTTTACTACAACTATGAAGGTGTTAAAAAGCAAGGTGCATTTACATACTTTAAGAACTTTGTTCACCTTGGTGACATGAACCCGATTGCTAAGTTTTTAATGTCTCTATTGATGTACCCAATTGAAATTGTTTCTCACCTTTCTCGTATTGTTTCACTGTCGTTTAGACTTTTTGGTAACATTAAAGGTGATGACCTTTTCTTATGGGTTCTTCTTATGTTAGTGCCTTGGATTATACCAATAACGCCACTAGTACTTCTTACATTTATGGCTTTCCTTCAAACATTTGTATTTATGATTTTGACATATGTTTACCTTGCAGGTGCTGTAGCTGTAGATGAAGGTCACTAAGACATACAGACTATGAGACTTGAAGATAAACCTCTTAATTTTGTAGTCAACTTTCTTTTAGGTGCCTCTTGGGCATCTGTTTTCTTAGGTGCTATCACCTCTTTTCTTCTTTTTTATAATGACTCTATAGCTTATGCAATAGTCTCTGGTGCCATTGGTGCTATTCCTGGTATGGTAGCTATTTTACTTATAGATCACTTTATTACCAATAAAGAAAAACTTCACGAATTAAAAAAACAAACAAAACTTATAGAAAAGTCTCTATTGGAGCGTTAATGTTAAAATTTATTTTAATTTTTCTGAGTGTATTTTCTGCTCTATATGCAAAAAATATGACTGTAGATTACCGTGTAGAGTTTGGTGTAGTTGGAAAAGTTGGAAAAGTCCATACCCAATACAGTGATACTAAAAATAGTTATTTGATAGATACAAATCTTTCAGCAGTTGGAACACTTGCAAATATGGTGACTGGCAATCTTAAAGAACGTCATATTTGTAAAGGAATTATCACTCGTTTAAAGCAGCGTAAGGCAACGAGCTATGAGATGATAAAATCTTTTGGCGAGTATAAAAGTAATACACTTTATACCATAGATCATAAAAAGAAAAAAGTGATTAAAAGTTATAAGAAGTGGGAGAAGCAAGGCAATAAATATATGCAAATATCTAAATATAGCTATACATTAAACTACTATGCTGTTGATGATATGATTACGCTTTTTCTTAACTTGAACAGATACATTAAAAACAAAGAAAAGCCTGCTCTCTATCGTTTGAAGGCTGTTGGTGCAGATAAAAAGAATGGAAGGGTAGATATTAGTATACCTAATAAGAAAACAAAAGAGTCTATGGTGGCACTTTTAGGTAACGTTAAAAAAGGTGAGTGGTTTATGAACCTCGTTATGCATAGACAACTCTACAACAGCAAACAAGGTGAACTCATGGTGCGTATGGGTAAAGAGAGCATTATTGAAAAGGCTGTACTTAAAGACCTCATTTTCTTTGGGGATGTACGCATTATAAGAGAGTAACTATTTCCACCTAGATTGAGATCTTCTTTTAAGTGCTTGATGTACACTTTTTAAAAGTTTATCTTGTTCTTTTCCAAAGACGAATGTACCCTTATAACGACGTTCCATGTTGGAGATATAGGTTTCAAATAAAGCTTTTTCAGATGTTGTTTTGGGTGCATCAAATAAAAACTGCATACCACTTTCAAAATCATAGTTTTTTATTTCAGATTCAATATAGATTTTTGAGTAGAGTTGTTTAATGGTATGATCTTCTAGTATTTCATAGTGTTGTACTCTTGCACCATAAGGAGCGTGTTCTACATCACCTATCCTGTCCCAAAAACTATAGAGGGTAATATGGGTACTGTTTAAGTCATAGCTGCCTTTTTCTATACGTTTATCTGAGCATACACCTGTGGCATCTATAAGGGTTAAACTAAGTAGATACTTTAAGTTGTGATTTTTCTCTTCTATGTAAAGTCTCATCGCTGTACCTTTAGAAGTGTACTCTTCATAGGGCTCTGTAATTTCATAAAAGTTTTGGTTATTTAAAGTTATTTTTTTAAATTGTGTACCGATGAGTAGGGTACTTATGATAAAAGGTAGTAATAAAAGTGTTTTCATGACGTTATTATAGCAGTTATTTACGTAAGGTTGTTCTGTTTGCAAGAGATGCTGGGTAGCCACGTTTCTCAGCAATTGACTCTGCTTTTAAACGTAGTGTTGATTCTTTATGTATGGTATCTATTTTCGTAAGGTTTTTTGTGCGTACATTTTTAGCTAGATACCCTAAGTCTATGAACTGTGAGGTAATGGCATCTATCATGTCCAACACAGAAGAGACTTTTACTATTTCACACCTAGCATAACGTTTACGTGCAAAAGTAACTTCTGCTACACGAAGGGTAGGGTCATCACCAGGGATTTGTTGTGCACCAAAAAGAGGGCGAGAACCAACATGAGCAGAAGCAAATTCAGGAATAAACTTTGACAAATGCTTTATGGCAGAGTTGGTACGTTTTTTGGTCTCTTCTTGTGTCCAGTCATTTTCTATTTTGTCTATAAAGTCTTGTCCTAAATGAGGTTGACATGAGAGTGCCGAGTTGGCTACCAAGCCATCTTCATACAAAGTGATTTCTTTTGTCATACCATGCAATTGAAAGTAACCATTAGGGTAAGGTGTAAACTGCCCCATGCCTTGAGGTGTACCACGCTCACCATGAAAGATGATTTCTGGAAATTTTATATTTTCATATTGGGTAGAATGACTCACATATGCAGCTTTAAACTCGACCATACTTTCACATGGTGCTCCTAGTAAATCATCTATTTTCCCAGTTCTAAACCCTGCCGCATTAATGATATA
>JAYEFI010000008.1:0-6115 GCA_034658615.1 Campylobacterota bacterium | reverse complement strand
GGAGCAGAAAGATCCTCTTTTAGATTAAAAGTAGAAGATTATGATGCAAGACTACAGCAACTTTATCCGAGTATCTCATCTAGCTTAGATGATAATAAACAAGTAGCACTTTCTGATATATATATAGAAGACTTTGATACCATAGAGTACATGGTAAACGATGGATATATAGCTCATGCTCATATGGACAGATGCAACACAAAGCATGGTAAAGCTACAGGAAAATACAACAAATCTTCACAGAAGCATTTTATACCAAAAGGTTCTGTTATCTATTTTAAAGATGGTTTTGATGTAAATTCACTAGATGTAAAGATTGGCTATAACACAGTAATAAAAACAAAGGAGAATTAAGATGACAAAAGTAACACAGTTTAAGATAACAACATTGGGCAACCTACATGTAGGTTCAGGAGAACAAAACTTTGGTGTGGTGGATAATCTGGTACAAAAAGACCCCATAACAGAGATACCAATGATAAATTCTTCTAGTCTAAAAGGAGCAATAAAAGAACACTTTCGCAATGTGCTTAATTGTGACATGGATACACAAAGGATGAAAACAATTTTTGGTCACTCTGATAAAGATGAAGCAAATGCTGGTGAAGTCAAGTTTTTACAAGCAGGGCTTTTAGCATTACCTGTTCGTTCCAACAAACAACTTTACTTTATGGCAACAACCAGTCAGATTTTGAAAGACTATATAGACAATCATAAAATACTGACAAAAGAGAATATAGATCTAATTATACCAGACATAGATGATGAACATAAAGTTTATATATCGACCGATGATGATGAATGTTTTGTTGAGGATTATAAAGTAGATGTTAAAAATGTAGAAGCATTACGAACAATATCGAATAAACTCTTTGACGGTCTTCCATTGGCATTGATACAAGATGATGTATTTAAAACACTTACTCTGCCCATCATTACGAGAAACAAGATAGCAAAAACTGCTGATGATGAGAACAATCTTTTTTATGAAGAGGTTATACCTAGACGAACACTCTTTTACAGCTACATGATAACGCCTGATGAGTCCGATATAGCAGATGAGAGGATAAAAAATGTGTTTACAAAATTCATAGAAGATATGTCAAAAGAAAATATACAAATAGGTGCTAATGCATCTATAGGGTATGGACTATGTGAATTTAAGGAGGTGTAAGATGAACAAAAGATACATAGAAGAGTCTATACCTAAAGCGATAAAACTCATAAAGGACAATCAAAAAATATACAATGAAACCTTAAATCAAGTACCCAATGAGTTTATGGGTTATGTTTCATCTTTTGCAGTTGCTGTGACTATGTCAGGTGCTGTTCAGGCAGTTGTATTTTATAATGACAATGGAAGTGCTACATTTCCCAGAAAAGAGATGTTGAATGTCATAGCAAACTTAATGGATATAGAAAATTTAGAAGATCATCTCAAAGAGTATCCTTTAGATAAAGAAAAGCTACTTGATAGTGCAATAGCTTTTAAAATGGCACTAAGAGTTTTTGAATTGAAAAAAGGGATGACATTATGGGATTAGTGAACTTAGGCTATACATTTTACAGAGTAAATGAGTATAGCGATGATGTAGATTATGGTAGAAATATTATAGAAAAATGCAAGAGTGTGCGTGTTAATTCTGCAGAGTATTTTGACTTGGAAGGTACTTACAAGATCGTATTTAAGACTACCTACCCCAGTCTTGCTATAGGTCTAGGCTACACTCACAATAAGATGGTAGATAGTGATTTTAAGCTTGGTTTTTTGTTTGACTATACTACAGGTTTACCTTACATTCCAGGTAGTTCTCTAAAAGGTATTATCCGCTCTATGTTTCCACTAGATAAAAAAGATAAGGAACGATTGGGTTTTATAAATGATACTTTAGGAAAAAACCTCTCTTTTGATGAAATGTATGAGCTTGAAAGGTCTATTTTTGGTAAATCTACTAAAGATTCTAGTAGTTTCGACGATGTTGTATCAAAAGATATCTTTCATGATGGATACTTTGGGACAGGTGTCGGTGGTTTTTTATCTTCAGACAATATTACACCACATAAAGATGAGATAACATCTCCTGATCCTTTAAAACTTTTAAAGATTACACCGGATACAAAAGTAGTATTGCAGTTTGAGCTAAAAGAAAATACTCTGATCGGCAAAAAAGAGAGATTGAGGCTTTATACTAAAATCTTGGAGTGGACTGGTCTTGGAGCAAAAACAAATGTAGGTTATGGCGTGGTTGACAATGTCAAATACGAGTATACAGATATTGAGAGTAAAGAGAGTGTTGAAGAACTATTTGATGAGATAGAGAAAAAGCGTCTAGAAAAAGAAGATGCAGCTATAATTAATAGCTTACCTGAGCATGAAAGAATAGCCAAAGAGACAGTCAATAGCACAAAAAAGATGATAGAAGTTTTGAGAAAAGAGAAATGCTCACAGGAGGCACGAATGCCTTTAGCTAAAATGATAAAAAAGATACTAATGGAGCATGATTCTACATGGAAAAATGCCAAGAAAGGTGCATTAAAAAATAAAGAATTTATAGAGAGTGTATTGGAAAAATAGTATGCACCAAAAACCCCTAACCCAAATCATAACCCTAAATAACCTCAAACAAGCCTACGCCTTAGTCTCCAAGACAAGTGTAGGGCTTGACCAAGTCTCTGTGGAGCTTTTTGAGGAAAATTTGGAGGAGAGTTTGCAGGAGATAGTTGCTAGTGTAAACAAAGGACGTTATACACCTGAGCCTATGAGCCGCATTTATGTACCTAAAGAACAGACTACAGAGCTACGACCACTAGGACTAGGCTCACTTAAAGACAAGATAGTTCAAAAGACTATAGCCATGGAACTTAGCCATCATTTTGAGAAGCATTTCTCTGACAAATCTTATGGCTACAGAGCCAACAAAGGCACACTCAAAGCTATAGCAAGGGTAAAAGACTACCTACAAAAAGGCTCGGTGTATGTCTATAGGCTTGACATAGAGAACTTTTTTGAGAGCATTTCACACAGTAAGCTTTTGTCTTTACTGCAAGAGCGCATAGCAGATGTAAAGCTCATACACCTCATGGCTCTGTTTTTAAAGAATGGCTCATTTCAACGTTACCGTTACATAGAACATTTTGAGGGCATACATCAAGGTGACCCGCTCTCTCCACTGCTAGCCAATCTCTACCTCAATCAACTTGATTGGTTTTTAGAAAACAATGGTGTGGGGTTTGTACGCTTTGCAGATGATGCTGTGCTTTTTGCACATGACAAAAAACAGTTAGAACACATAGTAGAAATGACCCATGACTATTTGCTCGAGTTGTCACTCTTACCTAACGTAAGCAAAAGCCACGAGGCACATGCTATTAAAGAGGGTTTTGACTTTTTGGGTGTGCATTTTAGTGGTTGGGAGACTAGCATCGCCAAAAGTAAGCAAGAGAGTATCATAACCAAGCAAAATGACATCGTAAGGTCCACACACCCCTTTAGTGAGATGATAGAGCGACTACAAGAACATTTGGTAGGACTACAAAGGTACTACTTCAAAATTTTAGACGAGGGGAGTGCACAGTTTGAAGTTTTGCAAAATGCACTTTTACTCAGTCTTTCTACTAGGGTAGCACAAGAGAGAAAACGTGGACGCATAGTCACTAAAAAAGCATTTAGAGAGCTGTTGAGTCGGCTTGACTTTGGTTTTGCGTATGCAACAGCAAAAAAGAAAGACTTCATAGAACGCATCATAGCTAGAGGGCTAGAAAAGTACTTGGCTTCTAAAAAGTACAAAGAGACAGAAAAGAAGATACAAAAGAAAAAAAGAGCCTACGCAAAAGAATACGCTACATCTTCAGTACTCTATGTGTCAGACATAGGGACGTTTATAGGCATAGCCAAAAATACCATTACTTTAAAACAAAGAGGAAAAGTGGTGTACAAAATGCCTAAGTTTCAGTGTGAACGCATCATCATAGCGTCTACTGCTGTATCTATTTCTGGAGGGTTAGTAAAAATGTGTGCCCAGCTTGGCATAGCCATAGACTTCATAGACACCTACGCTAAAGCCACACCGTATGCCTCACTCTATAGTAACAAAAATGCCTACGCACGCATGAGTCTAAAACAGCTTAAAATTTTGGAGACTCCTTTGCAGTTAAAACTTGCAAAAGCATTTGTAAAAGGCAAGGTAAAAAACCAAGTCAACTACCTAAAGTATTTAAACAAATACCACAAAACCTTAGACAAACCCATAGAACAGATGGAAAAACAACTCACCAAGATGATGCTAAATGCTACAACACCCAATGAACTCATGGGACATGAGGGTATGTCCGCAGTTAACTACTGGCATGGACTAAGTATGGTAGTAGATGACAAGGTAGATTTCACGCATCGCATTACCTACAAGGCTTCAGACTTGGTAAACTCTTGCCTTAACTATGGCTATGCCATACTTTACAGTCGTGTACAGTACCATGCAGTAAGGGCAGGGCTGAGTTTACATATCTCGTTTTTGCATGCCCTTGATGATGCTAAGCCAACTTTGGTTTATGACCTCATAGAAGAGTTTAGGGCTTTTGTGGTAGACCGTACCATCTTTACCATGATAAACCAAAATGAGCCACTAAAACTAGACAAAGACTATAGACTAGACAGTAAAACCCGTCAGCTTGTAGCTAAAAAAGTGTTAGAGAAAATAGGCTCTTTTACCAAACACAAAAAAGCTAGAAAAAAAGTAGATACCATCATAAGTGAACAAGCATATATGCTCTCTCGTGCCGTGAGAGGTGAAACCACATACAAACAATTTATAGGAAAGTACTAATGCAACACATAGTCGTAGTCTATGACATAAGCAATGACAAAACCAGACGCATAGTGGGTGAAATACTAGAAGGGTTTGGAAGACGTGTAAACCGTTCTGTCTTTGAGTGTAAGGTGAAGAACAAAAAGACTAGAGATATGCTAGAGTCTGCACTAAAAAATGAACTACATAAACATGATTCATTGCGTATATATACGTTATGTGCCAACTGTAGAGAAAGCTCTGTAGTACTGGGTGATGAACCTGACATTTTTAGTCAAAAGGGGGTGATTATGTTTTAAATGGTTTGCGAACTTTTTATATAAGTTTGGTTTAAGCCAATGTGCTTCTTTTGCCCTCTGCTAGGGTTTCATGTCAAATAGGTAAAAATAGCAAAAGTTCGCAAACCTATATTTTTGCAAAAGTTTGTTTTTTAGTTTGCGAACTTTTGTTGTTTTAGAGGGTTGTTTTGAGGGGTCAATGTTCGCAAATCTACCCAAAAGGTAAAAAAACTAAAAAGAGTTACTAAGTTTTAAAGCTCACAAAGTGCCTCTACGCCGTTAAGAGGGTCTATTTGCTGTAGTTGGTAGGTTTCTAAAACCCTACATTTGCGAAGAAAGTGCGCAAGGTTCGTTAACATCGTCATTGTTACGTATATGCATAAGTTTGAAAAAGTCTGAAAGTGCTATAATAGTACTATGCCGTGACTTCTCGTTGCGGTAGTTATTTCGAGACCTGACTCTGTATATGAGTCATATTTGTCCATAACTATGCCGTGACTTCTCGTTGCGGTAGTTATTTCGAGACCAATTTGCTCAGGGGTTCTGCGTTTTTCTTTGATGCCGTGACTTCTCGTTGCGGTAGTTATTTCGAGACCAATCAGTACAATCATTACAGTTAGTACAATCAATGCCGTGACTTCTCGTTGCGGTAGTTATTTCGAGACTTTTTTTATTCACACTTTAGAATTATGTCATCTATATGCCGTGACTTCTCGTTGCGGTAGTTATTTCGAGACTTTTCTATGTTGGATTTATCTACTGAGTCCACTTTGTATGCCGTGACTTCTCGTTGCGGTAGTTATTTCGAGACATTGGAACATAACTGAGGTTTGTATGGAAGTTCATCGTTATGCCGTGACTTCTCGTTGCGGTAGTTATTTCGAGACGCAGCTTCAGCACCTGAGCGATACGCTATCGCCTTGATGCCGTGACTTCTCGTTGCGGTAGTTATTTCGAGACTTTTGCATAACAACGGGGTCTATATCTTTTATCTCCACTTATGCCGTGACTTCTCGTTGCGGTAGTTATTTC
>JAYEFI010000007.1:14658-21041 GCA_034658615.1 Campylobacterota bacterium | reverse complement strand
ATGAGTTCTAGTTGTGTCCAGTAGGTTTTTACATCTCCTCTAGCTATAACTGCGTCAGCGATAGCACCCAGTGCAGCTGGTTTTCTAAAGACTACTACCATGTCTACTGGTACGTCTATCTCTGCAAGGCTTCGGTAGACTTTTTGTCCAAGAATTTCATCATGTTTAGGGTAGACAGGTATCATGTTGTATCCAACATCTCTTAAGTACTCAGCAACATGGTTAGATGCTTTAGAATCATCTGGTGATGCACCTAATACAGCAATAGTTTTTGCCTCTTCAAAATATTTTTTCATCTCTTCTTGGTTCGAGTTTACTCTTGGTAGTTCACATTCCATATTATATATCCTTTTACTATGTTATAATTCTTTTCAATTATTACCTAGGAAAGATAATGTTAGACTTAAATAGTATAGAAGAAGCATATAAAAGAGTATCGGGTGTGGTGCATCGTACACCTTTTACCTTTGCACCCATTTTATCTGAATTGAGTGGCTATGAAGTCTACTTGAAAAAAGAAAATTTACAACGCACAGGTGCCTTTAAATTAAGAGGTGCTTTTAATAAAATTGCTTCACTCGTTGAATCAGGGCAAAAAAATGGTGTCATCGCTGCAAGTGCTGGTAATCATGCACAAGGTGTCGCTTTTTCTGCAAAATATTTTAACATAGAAGCCACTATAGTGATGCCAGAGTCTACGCCATTAACTAAAATATTGGGTGTCAAAGAATTTAATGCTAAAGTGATACTGCATGGGTCAAATTATGATGAAGCTTATGCCTATGCTGTAACATACGGGAAAGAGAATAACTTTACTTTTGTACACCCTTTTACAGATGATGAGGTGATGGCAGGACAAGGCACAGTGGCGTTAGAGATGCTTGAAGAAGTAGCTGAATTAGATGCAATGGTGATATGTGTTGGTGGTGGAGGTCTTATTTCTGGTATGTCAGTTGCAAGTAAGGCATTACGTCCAGAATGTAAAGTGATTGCAGTCTCAGCTGAAGGTGCACCAGCGATGAAGCAGTCGTATGATGCCAAAAAAGCTATAGATACGCTTTCAGTACGTACGATTGCAGATGGTATAGCTGTACGTGACACTTCTATCATTACATTAAATCATATTTTAAAGAATGTAGATAGCTTTGAAACGGTTTGTGATGATGAGATTGCCTCCGCTATTCTTTTTTTACTCGAACGTCAAAAAGTACTTGTAGAGGGTGCAGGTGCAGTAGGGGTAGCTGCATTGTTACACGGAAAAATCGATCTTCCTAAAGGTTCAAAAGTAGGTATAACACTTAGTGGTGGCAATATAGATGTAACCATGCTTTCACTCATTATAGAAAAAGGGCTTACCAAATCTGCACGTAAGATGAAGCTTCGTGTACTGCTAGTAGATAAACCAGGAGCACTGCAATCATTTACAGGTATCTTAACAGATATTGGTGCAAACATTGTACAAATAGGTTACGACAGAACGTCTACAGATTTAGAGTTTGGAGATGCACATGTCTCTGTCGCATTGGAGACCAAGGGTGTAGAACACCAAGCACTGATTCGCAAAAAGTTAGAACAGGGTGGGTTTTCTTTTGAAGAAGAACATTAGAACCCAATTTCGTTATTTGGGTTAGAAAAATCCTTCAAAAAAACTGGAGATAATATGATAGCTATAGATCTAGGTTCAAATACTTTACGTGTATTGGCGTATGATTGTAAAAGTAAACAGCAAATATTTGTCTATGAAAAAGTAGTAAAAACAGCAGATGGACTCAACAGCTCTGGCATGATTAATGCCCAAGCAGTATGTAGGGTAATCAATGCCATACAAATTGCCCAAAGTCAGATAGATTTTTCTGAACATGAGATAAAAGCAGTTACAACCGAAGCCATACGAAGTGCAAGCAATGCCACAGATGTACTCAAAGAGATACAAGAGGTTACAGGTATCTCTTTTGAAATTATTTCTGGTAAAGAAGAAGCACGGTTAACACTATTGGCTGTTAAAGAACGCTTACATAGACTTAAATATGCTTCTGATACATTTGTATTGGTAGACATTGGTGGAGGCTCAACAGAGATTATTTTCCATTATCCTCATGAAGTGATAAGCAGGAGTTTCCCTGTGGGCATTGTGACTATGGCACAACGCTATGGCGATTTAGAGAGTCTTAAGCAAGCATTGTCCAAAGAGATGTTTAATATGCAGATGTTTTGTACCGAACTCTTTGCTACAAAAGGAGACCCCAAAGCCTTTGTAGCAACAGCAGGTACACCCACTACTGTAGCAGCTATGAAGATGGGCATGAACTATGAGACCTATGATGCTAGTAAAATAAACGGTTCTATCTTAGAAAAAAATGAGTTAAATTTTTATCTACATAAACTACTCGCTATGCCTTTTGAAGAGCGTGAGATAGCAGTTGGTATAGGACGTTCAGACCTTATTGCTGCTGGTATATTGATTTATGAACAACTGTTCACTATACTTGAAGCTAGTAGTTGTGTCATCATAGATGATGGGTTGCGTGAAGGTGTGGCATTAGAGATGTGCCATCAAAACTAATGTAATTTCGCTATAATCAAAAAAATAATTTAAATGGAGTGTGTAATGGGACAAATGTCTGGTGCACAAATGGTGTGTGAATCGATTATCGCTGAGGGTGTTACAACTGTATTTGGTTACCCTGGTGGGGCAATCATGCACGTGTATGATGAAATATATAAGCAAGATGGATTTGAGCATATTTTGAACCGTCACGAACAAGCATCTGTACATGCTGCAGATGGATATGCAAGAGCTACAGGAGAGGTCGGTGTGGCTATGGTTACATCTGGACCAGGGTTTACAAATGCGGTGACAGGACTTGCAACTGCATATATGGATTCTATCCCTATGGTTGTTATCTCAGGGCAAGTGCCTTCTCAGCTTATTGGGACAGATGGTTTTCAAGAGATAGATGCTGTTGGTATTTCGCGTCCTTGTACAAAGCACAATTTTCTAGTGCGTTCACTTGAAGAGTTACCACGTGTTATTAAAGAAGCATTTTATATTGCACGTTCTGGTCGTCCAGGACCGGTACTGGTAGATATACCAAAAGATATTACTGTAGACATAGGGGAGTTCAAATATCCTGATTCTGTAGATATTCCAACATATAAGCCAACATACAAAGGGAATAAAAAGCAGATAGAAAAAGCAGTTGAAGCGATGAAGTCTTCTAAAAAGCCTTTACTTTACATTGGTGGGGGAGTTGTACTCTCAAATGCCTACGAACTTGTACGAGCCTTGGCTGAAAAAACAAAAATACCAGTGGTTGAAACACTTATGGCAAGAGGTGTTATGGGTGCTAAGAACCCACTATTGCTTGGTATGCTTGGTATGCATGGTAACTACGCTTCAAATATGGCGATGTCAGAGACAGATTTGGTTATCTCACTAGGTGCTAGATTTGATGACAGGGTAACAGGAAAACTTTCCGAGTTTGCAAGGTATGCAGAGATTATTCATGTCGATATAGATGCGGCTAATATCGGGAAACTTGTGAATGTTGATTACCCAATTGTTGGCGATATTACTGAAGTAGTTGAAGCGATGCTTCCCCAATTGGATGGTATTGATACAGATAGATTTGAAGCGTGGAGAAACATTTTAAAGCGTTATGATGAACTTCACCCTCAGTCATTTGTTGATTCTGATGAGGTGATAAAACCACAGTGGGCTATTGAACGTATTGGTGAACTTGTGGGTGAAAATGCGATTATCACTTCAGATGTTGGACAGCACCAAATGTGGGCTGCACAACACTATCCGTTTGACAGACCACGCCAATGGATAAACTCTGGTGGATTAGGAACTATGGGCTTTGGTTTCCCTGCAGCACTTGGTGCCAAAAAAGCATTTCCAGAAAAAACGGTCATTAATGTCACAGGTGATGGATCTATTTTAATGAATATGCAAGAGTTAGTAACAGCGGCTGAGTATAAAATACCAGTCATTAACCTCATACTAAATAATCATTTTTTAGGAATGGTTAGACAGTGGCAAACATTTTTCTATGAAAAACGTTACTCTGAAACAGATTTGACTTTCCAGCCAAACTGGAAAGCACTGGCTGAAGCGTGTGGTGGCATCGGGTATGATGTTACTACAAAAGAAGAGTTTGATGCAGCAGTGAAAGATGCTATAGCACAAGACAAGGTTTGCTTCATGAACGTGGCAGTCAACCGTTTTGAAGATGTACTTCCTATGGTGCCATCAGGTGGGGCACTCTTTAACATGATGTTACCACAAACAACAAGCCAAGATGGGGAGGCATAGTATGGAAAATGTATTAAATGAAAGACGTGTTATCTCTGTTATTGTTCTTAATGAAAGTTCAGTGCTTGCACGTATTACAGCATTGTTTGCAGGGCGTGGATATAACATCGAGTCATTGACCGTTGCACCTATACCAAACTCTGAAATGTCTCATATTACCATTGCGACCAATGGTTCAGCTAAGACTATGGAGCAAATAACCAAGCAACTTCATAAACTCATTCCTGTTTATAAAGTCATAGAACATGAAGAGATGGTGGAAAAAGAGATGGTTTTAGCCAAGTTCCCTATTGTTGAAAATTTAGCTGATATTTCTGTACTTGCTTCTGCTTACAATGGTGGTGTAGCTAATGTTGGAAAAGAGATGATTATTGTTATGGTAGCAGATGAGCCATGCCGTATTAAGCACTTTATAGAGGCTTCTGAACGGTATAATCCTATTGAGATTGTACGTGGTGGTACAGTGGCGATAGAACGATAAGACGACCAAACTCGTTCCCATGCATTCCTACACAGACTGTAGGAACGAGAGTTATTTTAATATAAAGGACTCTCCTTATGACTTACAAACTCTCCCAAATTACAAATGAAATAGATATAAATTTTAATGGAAATGACATTAGCATAGATGGCATTCATACGCTTAGTGAAGCTACATCAACACAACTTAGTTTTTTTACAGATGCAAAGTATGCGTCACAACTTCCAAACACTAGGGCAGCAGCTGTGTTTATAGATGAAAAATATGCAGATTTATTACCCTCAGCAACTATAGCACTCATTACAGATGAATCTTATTTAAAGCTAGCACTCGCTTCAAAATTTTTTGCACATAAAATCATTACTAAAGGTGGGCATCCACATTTAGGTAAAGGGTGCGACATAGACAAGCGTGTACGTTTTGGTAACAATGTCACACTTGGAGATAATGTAACTGTGATGGCTGGTTGTTATGTTGGTGACAATGTTACTGTAGGCAGTAACACGTTGCTTTACCCTAATGCTATTTTGTACCATGGTACTAAAGTAGGTGAGGGGTGCATTATACACTCTGGAACAGTCATAGGCTGCGATGGTTACGGTTTTGCACACACTAAAAAAGGTGAACATGTAAAGATTTACCAAAATGGCATAGCCATTGTAGAGGACGATGTCGAAATAGGTGCAAATTGTGCCATAGACAGAGCTGTTTTTGGGAAAACCATTATCCGAACAGGATCAAAACTAGATAATTTAGTACATATAGCACATAATTGTGACTTAGGAGAACATACTTTACTTGCTGGACAAGTTGGTTTGGCTGGCTCAACAACGTTAGAACGTAATGTGACTATGGGAGGACAGAGTGCCTCAGCAGGTCATTTAAAAATAGAAGCATTTGCTACCATAGCTGGTAAAGGTGGGGTAACAAAGTCACTAGAGGGTAAAAAAATGTATGCAGGTTTTCCTGCAGTAGAGATCAAAATATGGCGTAAAGTGCAAGCTTCTCTTATGCGTTTAGTAAAAGGAAAAAAGAAATAATCTGTTAACCTTTTGTGCTATAATCATTTACATTAAAAAAAGGATGAACTATGAGCGGAACAGTAACAAACATAGATGAGATGACACTAAGTGGTACAAAAGATGGAAAAATCACTATTACAACAGTAGCACAGCCTTATGGTCCTAAAAGCGAGTCAGTAGCAAGTATTGGTATTTCACTTCAAGCAGGAGCAGAGGAACCAGACTGGAAAGTACATATACCTAAAGCGAACATAGATGCAGTGATTACTGCACTCACAGAAGCTAAAAAAAGTCTTTAATGACTTTTTGGCTTTACCCCTCTTCACATACCCCTCTTTTTCATCTCAACTTTGGTACAATTCACATAATATATATACAGGAAATAAAGTGTCTATTACTGAACAAATAAAATCACTATTGTCACAACGTATACTTGTCATTGATGGTGCTATGGGTACCCAAATACAAGACCTTGATGTACCAGCTGAAGCATGGATATGTGATAAAGGTCAAGACCAAGAAGGGTGTAATGAACTTCTCATAGACACAGCACCTGAACTCC
>JAYEFI010000007.1:0-14558 GCA_034658615.1 Campylobacterota bacterium | reverse complement strand
GTCATTGATGGTGCTATGGGTACCCAAATACAAGACCTTGATGTACCAGCTGAAGCATGGATATGTGATAAAGGTCAAGACCAAGAAGGGTGTAATGAACTTCTCATAGACACAGCACCTGAACTCCTCAAGCGTATACACATGCGTTACGCAATGGCAGGAGCTGACCTCATAAAGACCAATACCTTTGGAACGATGCCTTGGGTACTTGATGAATATGACATGGGAGAACGTGCTTACGAGCTTTCTAAAAAAGGTGCAGTACTTGTAAAAGAGATATGTGATGAGTATGGTACACAGGAGTCTCCTAAGTTTGTGCTAGGGTCTATGGGACCTGGAACAAAACTTCCCTCGTTAGGGCATATACACTATGATGAGATGTATGAAGGCTATAAGCTTTGTGCTTTAGGTCTTATAGATGGTGGATGTGACATTTTTCTACTAGAGACATGTCAAGACCCACTACAAATAAAAGCAGCACTTCATGCTTGTCAAGATGCAAATGTTGAGCGTAATGTAGAACTACCTATTATGGTGTCTGTGACCATAGAGCTAAGTGGTTCAATGCTCATAGGTACAAATGCAGAGACCATCGTAACCATACTCGAACCCTTTGACATACTTTCTTTAGGTTTCAACTGTGGTACAGGACCAGACCAAGTCAAGAAACATTTAAAAACACTTTCTGAGTTATGTAGCATACCTATATCGGTACATGCCAATGCAGGACTTCCTCAAAACAAAGGAGGGTATACTTATTACCCTATGGGTCCAGATGAATTTACGGAAAAACAACTTGAATTTACTGCCTTTGATGGCGTAAGTTTTCTTGGTGGTTGTTGTGGTACAACACCCCAACATATACAAGCACTTAAAAAAGCTGTAGAAAGTTTAAAGCCTAAAGCTCCTAGTGGACATATAGAGCCAAGCATCGCTTCACTTTTTAACACGACTGAACTCTTTCAAGAGCCTGCACCTTTACTCATAGGTGAGCGTTCAAATGCTACGGGTTCTAAAGCTTTTAGAGAACTCATTTTAGCTTCTGATTATGAAGGTACACTTACCGTCGGTCAAGCACAAGTGCGTGATGGTGCTCATATGCTAGATGTAAACGTAGAGTTTGCAGGACGTGATGGGGCTAAAGATATGAGAGCCGTCATGGAACTCTATAATCAAAAGATACCACTACCTCTCATGCCAGATGCTACACGTCCAAACACCATAGAAGAGGGGCTTAAATGTATAGGTGGAAAGCCTATCATTAACTCTACAAACCTTGAAGATGGTGAGGAGAATTTTGCAACCTATTGTAGATTGGCTAAAAAATATGGTGCTGTACTTGTTTGTCTTGTGATTGACGAAGAGGGGATGGCTAGAAGTAAAGAGGGAAAAGTTAGCATCGCGAAACGTATGTATGAACTGGCTGTCAATGTACATGGTTTAGAGCCTAAAAACATCATGTTTGACATGCTGGCATTTACTGTAGGTACAGGTGAAGAAGAAGACCGACTTGCAGGACTTAATGCACGAGAAGCCATAAGAGAGATACATGAAATTTACCCTGATGTGGGAACAACCTTAGGGCTTTCAAACATCTCGTTTGGACTAGAGAAAAATGCTAGGTTTTACTTAAACTCAGTCTTTTTGCACCACTGTATACAAGTAGGTATGACGTCTGTTATCATCAACGTAAAACACATCATTCCTTTGGCTAAAATGACTCAAGAGGACATTGCCATTTGTGAAGAGTTACTCTTTGCACCAGATGAAGACTCTCTTTTTAAATTTATAGACCATTTTTCAAATGCTGTGGTGGACACAGAAAAAGCAGACGAAGAGTACGAAGCCATGTCCGATGAGGAAAAGATAGCAAAACTTCTACTAGACGGTGACAAAGAGCGTATGATTCCTCTTGTGGAATCTGCAAGAAAAGAGATACACCCAGACAAAATAGTCAATGAGATACTCATAGATGCCATGAAAGTAGTAGGTGAACTCTTTGGTTCAGGACAGATGCAACTGCCATTTGTTTTACAATCTGCAGAGACTATGAAGACAACGGTTGATTACCTAAATCCACACCTCACCAAACAAGAAAAAGCTACAGACACTACGCTAGTCATAGGTACAGTTAAAGGCGATGTGCATGATGTGGGTAAAAACCTTGTAGACATCATACTCTCTAACAACGGTTTTAAAGTAGTCAATGTTGGTATAAAAACACAACTAGAAGAGTACTTAGAAGTGATGGAAAATCAATCTATCCAAGCTGTGGGCATGTCAGGGCTTTTAGTAAAATCAACAGCAGTCATGCGAGAGAACCTAGAGACGATGGCAGAGATGGGGTTAGAGATACCTATTTTACTTGGAGGGGCAGCACTTACGCGTGCCTTTGTAGATGACTTTTGTCGTCCCATTTATAAAGGTCCTATCTTTTACTGTCGTGATGCCTTTGATGGAGTCATAGCCATGACACGTTTGGAAAAGTACAATGAACTGCTAGCTAACGGTGAAGAAGCAGAGCTAGATACACGTATGGCTGGAGACATGAAAGAACGGGTAGAGAAGGTTAAAAAAGAAGTCATCATCCCTCCATTTGCAGAGATAAAGATGCCTGAGCGTGTAGATGTACCAACCCCTCCTTTTTGGGGACGACGTGTACTTCAAAAAGCTGATTTAGACTTAGACATGATATTTAACTGGGTCAACCAAAAGACGGTAATAAAGATGCACTGGGGTTACAAAAAAGGCAAGATGGACAAAGACGAGTACGAAAAACTCTTAGATGAAAAAGTCTACCCAGCATATGAGCGTTTAAAGCGTGAGTTCATAGAAAAAGACCTTTTTGAACCTACTATTATCTATGGGTATTACCCTTGTAGAAGTAGTGACCAAGAGCTTTATCTGTTTGATGAGTCTCAAGGCTGGAATGTAGATGCCAATGCAAACCGTGAACCTTTAGATAAGGTCATAGGCAATACTATAGGCACGTTCTCTTTCCCAAGACAAGGCAAGAAACCACACCGAGCATTGAGTGATTTTTTTCATCATGACAGACATGATGTTATGCCCATTACTTGTGTAAGTGCAGGCTCAAAGTTCTCAGCCTATGAAAAAGAGCTTTATGATGCAGGCAAATACCTAGAGTACAACATGGTACACGGCTTCTCCGTAGAACTAGCCGAAGCCCTAGCAGAAGTAGCCCATAAACAAATACGCCTAGACCTAAACATAGCAGAAAACGAAGGTAGTTCACTACGTGATGTACGCATGAACCGTTACCAAGGTGCTAGGTACTCGTTTGGGTATCCTGCTTGTCCAGACTTGGAACAGAGTAGGCTGATATTTGATTTGTTGAAGCCTGAAGAGTTTGGTATAGAACTATCTGAGACTTTCCAGATACATCCTGAGCAGAGTACTACTGCACTTGTGGTGCATCATGGGAAGGCTACTTATTATTCGGTGTAAGGTATTTCTTACTATAAATAGCTTAGAATTACTTCTATTTATAAATGCAAGGAAAATTATGAAAAAAATAAGTTTATTGGCATTAGTTACGTTTTTATTAGCAAATTGTGGAGGAGGTGGTTCATCATCTTCTTCAAAAGATGATGGATTTAAAATTCAAGAGGTTAAATATACATTAAATGGAACAACACACCCTACTTGTCATAATTCATCTCGGGATACAGGACTTGAATCCAGTAGTACAATAATGAATTGCATATGGATTTGTGGTAGATATGAAGGAGGGTCAGAGCCAGTTTCTGTAGTCTTAACATTTAGTAGAGAGGACGAACATAGTGTATGGCAGTATAGTAGTGATTTTGTATCTACTGCTTCTCCATCATGTCATAATTAATATCAACTCATTATCATGTGCATACTTCAGCATTGTAGGGTACAACACCCTACAGGTTTATTAGCCCTTGCGGCGACATTTTGATTGTATGCATATTTTTTATGTGGTGCAATGGCAATTGCACCCTACGGATTTTTTATGAAAAAACATTGGTTTACAAAAATAAAATATTATGATAAAATGATGTTTGAAGAGAGAGTGTTAACTCCCTCTGAATGTTTAATTATTGAAGTATCTTAAGATAGCTACAATAATTGTAAGTATTAGGATTAAGAGATCCATAATTCTCACACCCTTTCGTAGTCAAGATTTGACTCGAAATTCAAACAGTAGTTGTAGCTGCTGTTTGAAACAACAGGTCAGACTACTCTAAAATTATAACCCACTTTTTTACATTTACCCAAAAAAATGGCATATTGTCATACTTTTTATTTAAGCTATAATTGTAAAAAAATTAAGGCATAGGTATGGAATTAAAAAAAGGGAAATACAAACACTATAAGGGTGCAATGTACGAAGTGCTAGACACTGCTCGTCATTCAGAGACAGAAGAGTGGATGGTGGTGTATAAGACTTTGTATGGGGATTTTTCTACTTGGGTGAGACCGTATGAGATGTTTGTTGAAAAGCTTGAAGTAGATGGTGTTATGGTAGATAGATTTGAAAAGGTAGATGATGAGTAGTAAAGAAGTAAAGTGTCATTATTGTAAAAATACGATTGAAAAAGGTGTTAAGAACTGTCCGCATTGTAATACAGTGAATCCAAGTGTACGCGTAAAAGAGGTGATGATTTGGACTGTAGGGATGGTGGTAGTGTTGTATGTTAGCACGATAATTTTTACGTAAATATCTATTTAGATACCTTTTAGATACCTTCCATTTTGTTGGTTTCAAAACTTACGAGTACATCAGCAGAAAACTTGAAAAAAAGTTCTATGGGTCTACAGCACACTTCACAGTCTTCTATGTAATCAGAGACTTCTTCTGTGTTGTCTAATATCATGGAGATTTGTTCCCAGCAGTAAGGGCAGGTGAAGAAGTGTTCCATTACTGGTTTTTGTCTTTTTTTGTAAAGTATTTTGTGAGCCATGAAGGTAACCATGATGGTAGCATGCAGAAGCTATCACAGCCTCCATTTTTGTCACATTGGGTGAGGCGTATGTTTCGTATGAGCAAAAAGGCAAACCCAAGAGCAACAAATAGTGTTAATGCACCTGTGAGGTAGTCTCCGTATATAAAGTGTTGTATGCTAAGCACTAACATGACTAAAGTAACGATGAGACACATGGCAAATCCTCTTTTTTATGTGATTGTACTATACTTCTTCTATTATAACTTTAAGGACACGTATGTCATCCATTATAAACCATTTCCAAACCCTTACCCAAATACCTCACTGTTCTAAAGAAGCAGAATTACTTTTAGAGTTTTTAGTAGACTTTGCTAAAACCAGAGGCTATGAGGTTGAGGTTGATGAGGTTAAAAATATTTATATACATAAAGGTAACCCAACACTTTGTCTGCAAGCACACTACGACATGGTATGTATGGGAAAAGCACCCATGATTGAAACCTATATAGAAGACGGCATTATGAGAGCAAAAGACAGCTCACTTGGTGCAGATAATGGTATGGCTATCGCCATGATGATGCAAAATATGGACGAGGGTTTGGAGTTAGAGTTTTTACTGACATCAGATGAAGAGATAGGACTTATAGGAGCCAATGAAGTGGCTTTTGATTTAAAAAGTAAGTACATGTTAAACCTAGACAGCGAAGATGAAGCAGAAGTCTACATAGGCTGTGCAGGTGGTGCTGACATTACTGCGTTGAAAGATGATGTTTATGTAGAGGGTAAGGGTACTTGTTATGAGGTAGCAGTCAAAGGACTTGTAGGTGGACACTCTGGGGTAGACATCGATAAAGGGATAGACTCTGCTATAAAAGTACTTGGAGCATACCTAATAAAAAATGACGTTACTCAACTTGCAAGTATATATGCAGGAGAAAGACGTAACTCTATTCCTGCAAATGCTGTAGCTATAGTAAGAAGCGAGAAGTCTTTGCTAGATACTAAAAATGTGACAGTTAGAGCGTTAAAAGAAGAGCCTAAAGTTTTTAAAGAAGGTGCTAAAATCATAGAACTTATTCATACATTTAAACATGGTGTACATGCGACCAATGAGACACTGGGTATTCCTGATGTGAGTATAAACCTTGCCATTATCACTGCTGATGAAAAAGGCGGTGTAAAAATAGAAACTTCTGCACGTGCTATGGGGGCAGAAGACTTAGATGTACTCACTGCTAAGACAGTCAAACTATTTGAAAACTATGGTTTTAAAGTACAAGTGGAAGACAAGTACCCAGCATGGAAACCCGATATTTCAGCCTTTACTAACCTTGTGAGTAAAGAGATGAAAACTGTATTTGGGCATACAAAGATGATGGCAATTCATGCAGGTTTGGAGTGTGGAGTCATAGCAGAAAAATACCCCTCTGTGAAGTTTGCCTCTATTGGACCTACTATAAGGTACCCTCATTCTACACGTGAAGAGGTAGACTTGCTTTCTGTAGAGAGAACCTATGAGGTATTGGAAGGTATTGTTAAAAACATAGGAGAGGTCAAATGAATTATCCATTATTTTCAAAAGAGAATAACTCTTTGGTTAAAAAGTACCTTACTAAAGAAGTGTTTGAACTTATTAAAGATAAAAAAACTTCTTTGGGTTATGGTTTTGAGCAGTTAATTCACTCTGGACTAAACAACGATGACAGTGATATAGGTATCTATGCTGGAGACAAAGAGTCTTACAGTACATTTAGTCCACTTATATCTCCTATTATTGAATCATACCATGGTTTTACAGCGTCATCACAACATAAAAGCAATATGAATCCAGACGATTTAGATACGCCCAACCCAGATAAAGAGGGAAAATATATTTTATCTACACGTATTAGGGTAGGTAGAAATATTGAAAATATGCCTTTAGGTGCAGCCATAAGTAAAGAAGAACGAAACAGATTGGAAGCTATGGTTGTAGATGCATTGTCATTACTAGATGGTGAGTTAGATGGGGAGTATTATGCTTTAGATGGTATGCGTAAAGAGGTGCAAACTAGACTGATAGAAGACCATTTCTTATTTAAAGAAGGCGATAGGTTTTTAGAATATGCGGGACTCAATAGAGATTGGCCAGAGGGACGTGGTATTTATCATAATAAAAACAAAACATTTCTTGTTTGGGTAAATGAAGAAGATCAGTTGCGTATTATCTCTATGCAAGAAGGTGGTGATATAAAAGAAGTATTTGCAAGGTTAGTAGATGCGATAGAACGTATGGAATCGAGATTGACATTTTCCTACAGTGAACAATTGGGCTACATAACCTCTTGTCCTACAAACTTAGGTACAGCCATGCGAGCAAGCGTACATATAGCTTTGCCAAATCTTTCAAATCATATGGATACTTTTAATACTATTACCAAACAGTATCATTTACAAATAAGAGGGGTAGATGGAGAACATACACAAAGTAAAGGGCATGTGTTTGACATAAGCAATGCACGTAGGCTAGGTGTTACAGAAGTTGAAGCTGTAGACGAGATGTACCACGGTGTTGTTGCACTTATTGATGCAGAAAAATCTTTAGTATAACTAACTTATTTTATCAGTTTTATTGTATAATGTTAGTAGTGAAAATGAAAGATTGATTATAAATACTCAAGGAGAAAAATGAAAACGATATTTGAAGACATAGAATATTTAAAAAAAGAGATAGAGGATAAAAAATCTAAAAAAATTTTAAATGAACTTGAAGAAAATATACATCTATTAAAAACAAAAAGTGGGTTATCTCAGTTGATGAGTAAAAAGAAACTTGCTAAGATTACACGTAACGTAGAGTATGAAAATGAACTCAAAGCATTACAAGTTGAGCTTATTAAATTACAAAATTGGGTTTATGAAAACAATAAACGTGTGATGATTATCTTTGAAGGGCGTGATGCAGCGGGTAAAGGTGGTGCAATTAAACGTTTTACCCAATACTTAAATCCTAGAAAATTTAGAGTCGTAGCATTACAGAAACCAACGGAAGTGGAGACGGGACAATTTTATTTTCAACGTTATTTTCAGCATCTTCCAAACCCAGGTGAGATAACTTTTTTTGACAGATCATGGTATAACCGTGCGATTGTTGAACCAGTATTTAATTTTTGTACAGAAGATCAGTATCAAAAGTTTATGAGAGAAGTACCTGAGATTGAGCATGCATTGGTAGATGATGGTATTATTTTGATTAAACTGTGGTATTCCATTACAAAAGAGAACCAACAAAAAAGATTTAAAGAGCGTATGACTAACCCACTTAAGCATTGGAAATTAAGTCCTGTAGATCAAAAAGCTCAAGAGATGTGGGATAAAGTAACTTTTTATAAAGAAGAGATGTTTAGCCGTTCACATACAAGTTATGCACCTTGGGTCATTGTCAATAGTAACGACAAAAAGACTGCTAGGTTAGAATCTATTCGTTATGTACTTTCTCAGTTAGATTATGAAGGTAAAGATGAAGCAAATATAAACTTACATCATGACCCTGAAATAGTTGAACGTTACCACAGACGTTCACATGGTGAAAATTAGACCTTAAAAGTTTGTGTGGTTCTACAGTGTGCTTCCATGAAGCACGCTTCACATTCTGGTTTAACTGCCTTGCATTGGTATCGACCAAAAAGTACCATCGCTTGATGGAGTAGGTGTAAATCTGTTTTAAATTTTTTTGTAAGTTCCTCTTCACACTTTATGGCTGTTTTTGCATCACTTAGACCTAAGCGATGGGCTACTCTGTAGACGTGAGTGTCTACTGCCATAAGGTTTGCACCTGCGTATTCAATCATGACTACGTTGGCTGTTTTTTGTCCTACCCCTGCAAGCTTTACAAGTTCGTCACGCTCTAGAGGGATTTCGTTTTCATAGTTTTCTATCACAGACTGTGCCATTTTTATGAGGTTTTTGGCTTTGTTGTTAAAAAATGAGCAGGTGTTGAGGTAAGACTTTACTTCATCTAAGTCTGCATTTGCTAAAGTCATAGGGTCTGGGTATTTTTCAAATAGTGCAGGACTTATAATATTGACACGTTTGTCTGTACACTGGGCAGAAAGCATCACAGCAATAAGAAGTTCATAAAGGTTACTATAGTTCAACTCAGTAAGAGAATCTGGATAATGGTGTAAAAAGAGTGTTTTTATCTCATCAATCTCTTTTTTTGTTGCTTTTTTAACTTTCGCCATGACATATACCTTGTTCTTAAATATAATAAGACTAAAATATTACCATATTAATGATTGATTTACCCAAGAGGGTTATACTTCATTTATATTAATTACATAAGGATTTTAAAGCATGTTGAAACTAGCAAAAACTTCACTATTGTCTGTAGCCTTGATGGCAACAGCAGTGACTGCATCAGATATATTGGCAACAGTTAATGGCAAAAATATTACAAAACAAGAGGCAGAAACATTTGTAAATGCATCACAGCCACAAGCTCACTTTGCTGACTTGACGGATGAACAAAAAAAGATGATAGTTGATCGTCTAGTAGAAAAGACACTTTTTACAGAACTGGCATCAAAGGAAGGCATTGAAAAAAAGCCTGAGTTTGTTCGTAACCTGGAGAAGATAAAAGAAGAACTTCTTGTCAATATGTGGATGAAAGATCAGATGGATAATGTTGTGGTAAGTGACAGTGAAGCGAAAGATTTTTACACTAAAAATGAAGCTAATTTCATGCAAAAAGAGTCTGTACATGCAAGACATATTTTGGTAAAAGATGAGAACAATGCTACAGCGGTTATCGGAGAGCTAAAAGCACTTAAAGGTGATGCACTTAAGGCAAAGTTTGTAGAGTTAGCAAAAGCAAAATCTACAGGACCTTCAGGACCAAAAGGTGGAGATTTAGGCACTTTTGGTAAAGGACAAATGGTACCAGAATTTTCGAAAGCTGTTTGGGGATTAGAAGTAGGGGCTATAACTACTGCACCTGTAAAGACACAGTTTGGTTACCATGTTATTTATTTGGAAGCAAAAAATGCAGCTAAAGCGACAGAGTATAATGCTGTGAAAGAAAAAATTATTGCATCGCTCAAGCAACAGCAGTTTGGAGCAAAAATAACTGAAATGGCAAAAGAGCTTAAAAGTAAAGCAACAATAGTTATGCCATCTTCTGAGGAAAATATTTCTAAATAATATGAAAAAACTTTTGACCGTGTCTGTATTTGCTGTGTGTTTGGCACATAGCTTGCAGGCAGACGCACTTAAAAACTCTCTAACCAATATTATGTCTGAGAATGATTCTACGGGGATGGTAAATCTTAATGGTATCAATATTAATGGTAAACGTAAAGTTGCACCACGTAAAAAAATAGCAAAGAAGACACGTCCTGGTAGTGCAATTATTGGGCACTATGAAGCAAATAAGCCTGTTTATAAAAAAGAGGCCGATAAATATGTTAAGAAAGTTACAAAAGGTAAAATAACTGACATTGACTTTTTGCCACGAGAACAACGACTTCTCATCTTAAAAGATTTACAAAGTATGTATAAAGCTAAACATTTTAAGAGTAGAAAAGCCACCGCAGTGATAGCAACAGTCAACGGTGAAAATATATATAAAAAAGATGCAGATAACTACTTGAAAGAAGTTACTGCTGGAAAAGTAAAAGATTTTGATAGACTTGATAAGAAACAACGTTTAGTCTTAGTCAATGATTTAGCAAAACCTTTGGTCGTAAACCAAAACATAGATGAAAACGTAACAGAGATGGAGAAAGATGAGATTTTTAAGCAAATTTGGCTTGAAAAACAAAGAAAAACCATTGAAGTAAGTAGTGATGAAATGTTGACATTGTATGAATATAAGAAAAAACAAACATTGTTAAATAATCCTCAGGCTGTTATACCACAATATATGAGTATTGGCGAAAACTTAAAGAGTGAAATTGTTGAAAACAAAATAATGAATGCCGTGACAAAAGATATTAATATTACAGTTTTTTATGATGAAAACTCTAGCATTGAAAATAAAATTAAAAAGGAAATAAAATGATGAATTTGAATAAAATTTTATTGGTAACTCTATTAGGATTTACTATGATGACAATACAAGTATCGGCAAAAACAGCTGCAACTGTGAATGGATTAAAAATCACAGTAGCAGAGGCAAATAAAGCACTAAAAGTATTGACTAAAGGTAAAAAAACTTGGAAGACATTGCCAAAAGAAGGAAAGCAACAACTCATAGAGATGATGGCACCTTCTAAATTAGTTGCGTATGTGGCTAAAAAAGAGTTGACCCAAAAAGAAAAGCAGACAGCACTTGCTGGTTTTTGGATGCAGAAAAAAATGTCTAAAGTCAAAATATCAGATAAGGCAGCAAAAAAAGCATATAACAAAATGCTAAAAGCTTCAAAAAACATGAAGGGTAAACAAAAAGTACCTCCGTTTTCTAAAGCAAAAGGTAGTTTGAAAATGCAATTGGCACAAGAAAAAGTAATAAGCAATGTCATGAAAAAAGCTAAAATCAAACTCAAATAATAGGGGAATTGATGTCAAAAAAAGTTCTAGATACAGTAAATGTAGGTGTTGTTACAGGCGATAATCTTCAAAGGTTATTTAAAATAGCAAAAGATGAAGGATTTGCTATTCCTGCGGTAAATGTTGTGAGTACATCTTCTATTAACGCAGTATTAGAGTCAGCGAAGAAAGTAAATTCACCAGTTATAGTCCAGTTTTCAAACGGTGGAGGAGCGTACTATGCGGGTAAAGGTTTACCATCTGCAGAAGCTGCCATATTGGGTAGCATCTCTGGAGCACAGCATGTACATACTGTAGCTCGTGCATATGGAGTGCCTGTAGTGCTTCACACAGACCATGCAGCAAGAAAACTGCTTCCATGGATAGATGCATTACTTGATGCAAGTGAAACACACTTCAAAGCACATGGTGTACCTCTTTTCTCTTCACATATGATAGACCTTTCTGAAGAGCCTATAGAGGAAAACATTGCTACATGTAAGAGTTATCTTGAACGTATGTCTAAGATGGGTATGACTCTAGAGATAGAACTAGGTGTTACAGGTGGAGAAGAAGATGGTGTGGACAATACGCACATTGATAATGCACTACTTTATACGCAACCAGAAGAAGTTGCTTATGCTTATGAAGAGCTAATGAAAGTCTCTCCTAACTTTACCATAGCGGCGTCTTTTGGTAATGTTCATGGCGTATATAAACCTGGTAATGTCTCTTTGACCCCAAAGATACTTGACAATTCTCAAAAGTTCATAGAAGATAAATATAATACGGTAACTAAACCAGTAGACTTTGTATTTCATGGTGGTTCTGGTTCTGAATTGGAAGATATTCGTGAAGCTATTTCATATGGTGCTATCAAGATGAATATTGATACCGATACACAGTGGGCATTTTGGGATGGTGTAAGAGGTTATGTAGATGAACATAAAGACTATTTACAGGCTCAAATAGGTAACCCTGATGGTGAAGATAAACCTAATAAGTCGCATTATGATCCTCGTAAGTGGATACGTGCTGCGGAGGTTTCTATGGTTGAGAGACTTGAGCAGGCGTTTAGTGATTTGAATTGTATTGGGCGTAATTAAAGTTACGTTTTCTTTTTCTTTGAGAAATCACCTCTTTATTTAACTGTGGTGTTGTTTTCTCTTCATTTTTTTAGAAAAAACGAAGCAAAAAATCGTCTTGGCTCTCGAATCGCTTTGCTTTTCTGCCACTAAATGGCGATACCCTCCGTCGCTAAAGCGTAAGTGGGGTGCATTGGGCGTTCGCCACAACAAGACACGCTTTGCGTGATTTGATAGGAAGAGCAAAATGTTTAATTCTCCTATAGAAAAATATTCTTTTAATGGACATACTTTCTTTTTGAAACGTGATGACTTACTTCATCCAGATTTCTCTGGTAATAAAGCCCGTAAATTTCATTATTATCTTGAAAATGACTTTCCCAGTATCACTAAAATAATCTCTTATGGTTCTGCTCAGTCTAATGCTATGTATTCACTTTCTGTGTTGGCTAAGATGAGAGGGTGGGAGTTTGAGTATTTTGTTGATCATGTGGCTGAGTATTTGAAAGATAATCCTCATGGGAATTATAAAGCTGGACTAGAAAATGGTATGAAAATTACTGTAGGTCGGGTTCCCCTGAACCCGACAAATGATATTTTGTTTATAGAAGAAGGTGGCAGAGAAAAAGAGGCTGAGTATGGTATTAAAATACTTGCTCAAGAGATAGTGGATTGGCAGAATGAAAATGATATAAAAGAGTTAAATATCTTTCTTCCATCGGGAACAGGTACAACAGCATTATTTTTAGCTAAGGCTTTTGTCGGGATGAGAGCAACCCGACCTACAGTTTTTACGTGTCCATGCGTGGGCGATGAAGCATATTTAAAAAAGCAATTCTTAGAACTTGAAGTTGATGAAAGATGCCATCCAACCATCTTGTCTTTAGAAAAAAAACACCATTTTGGTAAGCTTTATAAAGATAACTACAAAATTTGGCTAAAATTACAACAACAAACGGGAGTGGTCTTTGACCTCCTCTATGACCCATTAGGTTGGCGAACAATGCTCGCTCATCCTGAGGTCTTTACTAAACCTACGCTGTACATACACCAAGGTGGCGTGTTAGGCAATGAGAGTATGCTCCCAAGATATGAAAGAAAATACAAGGACATAGAGAACTAGAGGGGTCTGGTGCACCTAAAGGTATTTCCTTTGGGTAGAACAATCTTATTTCTCGTTCTATAGGACAAAAAATGAAAATATTTTACAGCAACGACGACACTTTTGAAGCAAACTTCAATGAACTTTTACAACGTGGTAAAATGGATATAGAAGGAGTGACTGGCATAGTGTCTGGACTTTTAAAAGAGATACAAACAGAGGGGAATACTGCACTCAAAGCCCAAATAGCAAAGTTTGACAGATGGGAACCTAAAGAAGATGCAGAACTTCTAGTAAGCACTGATGACATGGCAAAAGCTTATGACAACATAGACCCAGAACTTCGTGATGCACTGCATTTAGCCTATGACCGTATAGAGGCTTACCACCAAAAGCTTATGCCTAAGACGTGGATGGAGACTGAAGAAAATGGTACGATACTTGGACAAAAGGTCACAGCAGTTGACAGAGCAGGTCTTTACATACCTGGTGGAAAAGCAGCCTACCCAAGCTCATTACTTATGAACGTCATACCTGCACAAGTGGCAGGTGTGGAAGAGATAGTTATTTGTACGCCTGCACCCGACAATGAACTGAATGAACTACTCTTAGCAGCGTGTCACTTATGTAAAGTCACACAAGTCTACAGAGTAGGTGGAGCATCTGCCATAGGTGCTATGGCATATGGTACGGAGACTATACCTAAAGTAGATGTCATCACGGGACCAGGAAATATATTTGTAGCCACTGCGAAGAAATTAGTCTATGGTGAAGTAAACATAGACATGATTGCAGGCCCCTCTGAGATAGGTATACTAGCAGACGAGACGGGGAGAGAAGACTATATAGCTATTGACTTACTAAGTCAAGCAGAACACGATGAAATGGCAAGCTCTATACTCATCACCACAGATGGTGAACTTGCAAACA
>JAYEFI010000006.1:0-6140 GCA_034658615.1 Campylobacterota bacterium | reverse complement strand
AATCCCATGAATGCGATGATGATACAAAGTCATGAATTCCTATTTCGTTATTTGGGTTAAATATACCTATAGAAAAAAGAGTTATAATTTAAAAAATGCTCTAGAGGTATATGTAGGTAGATGGCTTTTCAATAAAAGTTAAATAATCGCAAATAAACACACCTCTAAAAAGGGAAGGATAAGGTGTGTTAGCAAAAAGTCATCTAGAAAGACATCAAGGAAAAGGGAAATAACCTTATATGTCTTTCTTGGTCACATTATACAAAATAATTGTGGATTAACTGTGAAGGTTTTAGACTTTTGCTGCAAGTTATCATTAAAAGTCTAATTTTATTTTAATCCTATAAGTTTTGGTGTTGTGAGGGCACAATACTCTACAAAAATATCTCTTTTTATAGGCTAAAATAAGCACTTTAAATTTATTTTTCATATTAAGTATTGAAAAGTCTATTAGAAGGTCTTATTTTCTATGCTAAGTATGTTAATTTTGATTTATAGGTAGATAATGGAAAATTTAATGTGTTTATTCCCACAAAAATCGTGGGAATTAGAAAAAGTACTTATTTAATATTTTATTGACAAGTATATACTTTTCCATTAATTGTAATTTTACCAGATGTAATTGAATTGTTTAATGTAACCTTGCTATCTTTACAACTTAAAGTATCTGCTCCATCTGTACACGTTGTGCCTTCATCAACTAAAACAGTATTGCCACTTGTTGCACATGCAGTCTCTTTTGGCTTTTCTGGAGCTGGTGCTGGTGCATCATTTGTACAAGAAGAACAATCATTGTTTATTTTACATGCATCAAATGCAGCTTCAGTAGAACAAGTATACTTCACACCATTTTTGGTTATTGTTCCAGAGTATGTCTTTGAATCTGAACTTCCAGATCCTCCACATCCAATTAAAATTACAGCACTAAATAGACTCGCTACTAATATTTTATTTCTCATTCATTGATCCTTGTGTATTTATAATATAACAGAATTATCTGCTAAATCCACTATACTCTTATATGCATCAATGCTATCTAATTAAAAAGCATTATGGGGGGGGGATAAGTGTATTGATACTTTTTGTAACCAACTTTAATGCGTAGTCATCAATACCTATTTTTACTGACACCCAACACACTCTTGACTTCTATCTTCAACATCATTTGAACTCTCAGGCGATTGAGAACGTAGATAATAAGTACTCTTCAATCCAAATTTCCAAGCATTCATATAAATCTCATTTAAGTATTTACCAGACGCTTTGTCAAGTGTAATGAAAATGTTAAGTGACTGTCCTTGATCTAGCCATTTTTGACGGATAGCTCCGGCTTTAATGAGTAGGTTTTGGTCTAGGTCATAGGCTGGTGTATAGTAAGCCCAAGTATCTGCACTAAGATTTGGAGCAACCACAGGGATGAGTCCTGAAAGATTTTCTTCAAACCATTTACGTTTATATACTGGCTCTATGGCTTGTGTAGTACCTGTCAATATAGAAATGGAACTTGTTGGTGCAATCGCCATTAAGTAACCATTACGCATACCATCTGTTTTTACTTTCTCTTTTAGTGCTTCCCAGTCATGGGTATATCCAAAAAGTCCACCACGGTCAACAAGCTTACACGCTTCAGCATTTGCCTTGTCAATTGGGAAAATACCTTTTGACCAATCTGAGCCTTCAAAAGTTGGGTAAGCACCTTTTTCAAGTGCAAGATTACTTGACTCTTTAATGATATGATAAGAGAACGACTCCATGACTTCATCGACTTTTGTAAAGTGTTCGTGGCTTCCCCACTCTATGCTTTGTTCTGCTAGCATCTGTGCTTCACCCATAACACCAAGTCCAATAGAACGTGACTTTTCATTGGTCTTTTTTACTTTGGCTAAAGGGTAAAAGTTTAAGTCAATGACATTGTCAAGCATACGTGTTGCTATAGGAACAACCCTCGCTAAATCCTCTTGGGTATGCACTTTTGACAAGTTGACAGATGCCAAGTTACATACTGCTGTATCGCCATCTGTTTTTTCTTTGTCTACTATCCATATTTGTTTGCCATTTAAGCTGTCTAGTGCTGTCACCTTTTTAGCAGGCTTTGTTGTACCATTGTCAACTGTCAACATCTCATGTTCATCATAAGCCTCTACTGAACCATCTTCAAAAGTAAACTGTGTCTTGTATGTGTTGGGACCCGTGTTTTGAAAAATTTCTGTACAAAGGTTTGTACTGCGTATAACACCTGCGTGTTTATTTGGGTTGGCTTTGTTTGCTGTGTCTTTAAAGGTCAAAAATGGATTGCCCGTTTCAAAGTATGACCGTAACATCTCTTTCCATAGACCTTTAGCAGATATTTTTTCTCTGGTAATATCATCATCTGAATTTTCCAATTCTATATAACGCTTTTCAAACTCTTCACCATAAAGTGATGTCAACTCTGTCACTTCAAATGGATCAAACAGTGTCCACATCTCATCTGCTTGCACTCTTGCCATGAAGAGATCATTGAGCCAAATAGCAGGAAAAAGGTCATGTGCTCTACGACGCTCTTCTCCAGAGTTTTTCTTTAAGTCAAGAAAGTCACGTATATCAACATGCCAAGGCTCTACGTAAACAGCAATAGCTCCTTTACGAGTGCCTAGTTGGTCAACAGCTATGGCAACATCATTGGCTATTTTAAGAAAAGGAACAACCCCTCCTGCCGCGTGTTTATGTCCGTCAATAAAAGAACCCATGCCCCTAACCAATGACCAGTCCCAACCTATGCCTCCACCAAATTTAGAGAGTAACGCCATCTCTTTATATGCATCAAATATACCCTCAATGTTGTCAGGTGTAGAACCAATGTAGCATGAGCTTAGTTGGTGTCTAGGTGTACGTGCATTAGAGAGTGTAGGTGTCGCTGCCATCACTTCAAATTTTGACAAGATGTCATAAAACTTTTTTGCCCATGTTTGACAATCAAATTCATTTTGAGCCAAGAACATAGCAACACCCATAAAAAGTTGTTGCGGTAGTTCTATAGGTACCCCTTTACGGTCTTTCAATAAGTAACGGTCATACAATGTTCGTATGCCTAAGTAGGTAAACTGTAAATCGCGTTCTGGTTTAATGTATGCTCCCAAGTCGTCAAGATCGTACTTTTCTTTAAGACCAAGAACAATACGTCCCTCTTTTTCTCCCCGTGCCATATGTTCTGCGAAACTATTGTAGCCAGTAAAGCCCGTTACCTTGTGGTAAATATCATACAAGAAAAGACGTGCAGCAACAAACGTCCAATCTGGTCTATCTATGTCAATTTTGTCAACTGCTGTTTTAATGAGTGTGGTTTGTATCTCTTCAGAACTAATCATATCACGAAATTGTAATTTAGCATCTACTTCAAGTTCACTTTGACTAACACGCACAAGACCTTCTACTGCAGCTGAAGTATATTTTTGTATTTTTGCAACATCTAAAGTTTCTACTCGACCACTACGTTTTACAACTCTAATCATAATCTACTTCCTAACTATCTGCTAATTTTATGCATAATACACATGACTTAATTAATCCGATTTTACTCAAATTATGCTTGAATATTTGTTAATTCTTCTATCATTTTTTAGCATCTTATATATAAGATATTATGATACTTTTGAAAGCAAGTGTGCTGGGGATGTTGAGAGGTTTATAAAATTAATTGATGTTAAAATATTGAGAGAAAAGGGATATTTTGTAGGTCAGGAAAATACAACCTGACCTAGCGTTTATTTAAATACTCTAGTAAATATTGCATCTACATTTTTTGTATAATACTCATAATTAAAACACTCTCTTATCTGTTCTGCAGAAAGTGACTCTCCAAGTTCTTCGTCTGCGAGTAGGTACTGTAGGTATAGCGACTCACCTTCTTTATTGGTAGATGCTTTACCTTGCTGTATCTCTTCCCACACTTTCATAGCATTACGTTGTACTATACGGTATGCATCTTCACGGCTTACACCTGCCAGAGGAAGCTCGAGAAGCACTCTTTGAGAGAAGACCAACCCACCAGTAAGGTTAAGGTTTTTCATCATGTTCTCAGGCATTACAGTAAGGTTAGCGATGACATTATTCATACGGTGCATCATGAAGTTCGTCGTGATAAATGCATCTGGCAACCAAAACCTTTCTGTAGAGGAGTGGCTAATATCTCTCTCGTGCCATAACGCTACATTTTCCATAGCAGGCGTAACACATGTTCTAATAATACGTGCAAGCCCTGTAATGTTCTCTGTAAGGATTGGGTTTCTTTTGTGTGGCATAGCAGAAGAACCTTTTTGACCCTTAGCAAAAAATTCCTCAGCTTCATAGACTTCTGTTCTTTGCAGGTGTCTCACCTGTACTGCAAACTTCTCTACAGAAGAAGCCATAAGTGCCAAGGTCGTAGCTAATCTAGCATACCTGTCTCGGTGTACAACTTGGTTTGAACAAGGCTCAGGCTTTAAACCTAGCTCTGCCATAGCATACTCTTCAAGCTCTAAAGGAGCGTGAGCAAAGTTACCCATAGCTCCAGAGATTTGACCTACAGCAATCACCTCCATAGTCTGCTCCAAGTTTGTCAAATGTCTTGCCATTTCATCATACCACACTGCCAATGTCAAACCAAAAGTAATAGGCTCACCATGGATACCATGTGAACGTCCTACCATCAGTGTCATCTTATGTTCTTCTGCTCTTGTTTTGATAGACGCCATAAGCATCTTTGTATCACTAATAATAATTTCCAAAGAGGCTTTCATCTGTAAAGCCACTCCAGTATCAACAGCATCTGAACTTGTCATACCATAGTGAAACCATCTTGACTCTTTTCCAAGACTTTCACTTACGCTTGTATTGAAGGCAATCAAGTCATGCTTTGTTATGGCTTCTATCTCTTCTATACGTTCCACAGAGAAAGTAGCATTCTTTACAATCTTGTCTGCATCATCTTGGGGAATCTTCCCAATTTTTGCCCATGCTTTTACTGCTGCTTTTTCTACTTCTAGCCACGCTGCATATCTTGCATGTTGTGTCCAGTGTTTTGTCATCTCTTCTCTAGCATATCTTTCTACCATTGTACATCCTATCTATGTGTAATTTATGCTAGAATTCTACCCTAAAAGCAGTTATATAAAGGTAAACAGAATATGCCATTCGTCAAAGAGAAATACCATATTGAAGAAGAAACCATAGCATTTCTTTATGTCATGAAGACGCTTAATTTTACACAAGGACAAGCACAAAGACACATAGCAAAAGGTCGTTTGCTCATAGATAATGAATCTATGACATACACTGGTCAGAAGATACAAGGTGATGTGGAGATGGTCTTTTTTCGTCCTAAAGGTAAAGGTCTAAAACCTACTTTTCAGAACAATAACTTTATGGTTTTTGAAAAACCCTCTGGTATATTGGTACATCCAAATACTATGGCAACACCCTATTCTATGCTAGATGAAGTGCGAAGTATTGCTGGTGATACTGCAAATGGTACACATAGAATAGACATGGAAACCTCTGGTCTTTTTTTAGCCTCTAAACATAAAAAAGCAGAGACACATCTTAAAGGCTCCTTTGAAAACCGAACCATTAAAAAGTCTTATTTGGCGTGGGTAGATGGCAAATTAACAGAACCATTTTGTAGTGAAGAGCGTATTCAGGTAAATAAAGATGGCTATGAAAAAACAAAACATAAAGTCTTTATATCTAGCGAGGGTAAGACTGCAAAAACTGACTTTATCCCCTTAACATACGATACAGTATTGGACTCTACTCTTGTTGCTTGTTATCCACATTCAGGAAGACTACACCAAATACGTATTCACTTGTTTCACGTGAAACATCCCATATTAGGTGACCCAATCTACGGTGCTACCTATGCTGCTTCAGATGATTACCTTGACATGACTCAAAGTGAAGAAAACAGGCTTATTCAACATGGTGCACCACGCTTGATGCTTCATGCCCAGAGTCTTTCTTTTGGCTATGGGAGTAAGTTCTATATAGAAAGTAAGGTAGATTTTATTGCGTTGAAATCTTTAATATATGCAAAAGAGTTGAGGGTTTTTAATAGATCATAGTTTTCTATTTGACTATTTATTTTTCCTTTTTAGTTCATAGAGTATGCACTAAAAAAGATATAG
>JAYEFI010000005.1:0-6153 GCA_034658615.1 Campylobacterota bacterium | reverse complement strand
CAACCAATGTATCCCCTGAGTCTATAATATCATCTACCAATAGTACTTTCTTAACAGACTTTAACTCAGGAATATTGAAAACCTCAACAGAGTCTTTTTTCTGGCTATCTTCATATCCTATAGTATTAATAGCATACACTTCACGTAAGTCATAATACTCACCCAACATCTGAGCCATAGACAAACCACCTCTTGCTATGCCGAGAATTGCATCAAAAGGTTGGTCTATTTTTTGTGTGAGAATTTTAAGGTCTTCTTTGAATTCTTGGTAGGGGTAGTAGGTATTACGACTTGACATTTAGTGCCTTTGTAAAAATTTGTTCCATCAAATATAAATTACCATTTGCACCAGAGATAGACGCTTTTTGCATCTCATCGGCAGTAATCTCTTTAAAGTTAAGTGTATAATCTGCATTATCTGCTAAGTATTCCATAAATATACGCTGAACTCTGCCATTGCCTTCTCTAAATGGATGCAGTATATTTAGTCCATTCATAAACACTGCTGCACTTTTTGCAAATATAGCTTTGTCTTGTCCTTTAAAATATCTCTCAACTTCAAGTGCATTAAATAAGTTTTTTGAGACCTTAGGAATCTTGTCATAAGGTGTAAAAAGTGTTGTTCCTTTACCAAATTTAGCCACTATATTGGTTTCATATCTATCTTTTCCTGCCCACTTATAGACATCTGAAAATAAAAAATAATGTATAGCTTTAAGATGTACATAATCCAACTTACCCTCTACACAATTCTCTTGAAGTGCAATCATTTTTGCATGAGTAAGTATTTTTTCTTTTTTGTAAAGTTCTGTCAGGTTTTTTGCTTCGAGTAAATTGGAGGCTAATAGTTCTTTGTCAAAATCAGTTTGAGACATATATTAAGAGGCTTTTGCTAGTGCTACTATCTCATCTAGAGTGATTTCATTACGAAGTTGTGCAATGCTTAAAAGTATGTCTTTTTCATTTAGGTAAATATATTCTAAAGCGTGACTACAAAGAGAGTTGTGTATAGCATCATATTCGGAAGTGTTCAGCTCAGACTTGTAACGCTGAAGTATTTGTATAGATTCTGCTTTACTATATACATTCGGATAGTCAGCATTCACTAGATGTAAGTAACCCATAAAACCTACTCCTTTGTTTTGTTAAATACATTATAACATATTTTTAAAACTAGCTGTAAACCCTCAACTCATTATACACACTATCTCTCTCTACAGGTGTAAACCCAGAGTTTTTAATGAGAGCTATAAAGTCATCTAGTTCCATACCATTGGCACTTTTAGCACCTGCTGCAGATTGGATGGCTTCTTTTTCTATGGTGCCGTCTAGGTCGTTTGCTCCGAACTCTTGGGCTATGAGGGCTAGGTTTATGGTGCTGGTTGCCCAGTATGCTTTTATGTTAGGGATGTTGTCTAACATAATGCGTGCAATGGCGTAAGTTTTTAAGACTTCTTGTCCTGAGGGGAAGTTACAGTTTTTCATGTAGTTGTTTTCTCTTTGGTAAACAAGCGGTATGAAGGCATTAAACCCACCTGTACGGTCTTGCACGTCACGTAAGCGTATCATGTGGTCAATGCGGTGAGCTCTAGTTTCTATGTGTCCAAAGAGCATTGTGGCGTTAGATTCTTTGCCTCTGTTGTGCCATTTTTCGTGGATGTCCAACCATTGTACTGAAGTTACTTTCCCTTTACAGAGGTATTCTCTTACCTCTTCATCAAATATCTCAGCTCCTCCACCTGGCATAGAGTCTACACCATTTTCTATCATCATATCTAGCACATCATCATAACTATGTCCGTACTCACGTGTGAGGAAGTCTACTTCAGCTGCAGTCATGGACTTGATGTGCACATCTGGAAATTTAGCACGTATTTTTCTAAAAGCTCCCATGTACCACTCTACCCCATCTTTAGGATTATGTGCAGAGACTATGTGTAGTTCTTTTGCTCCATTGGCTATGGAGTTTGTGGCTATGTCTAAGATTTGATTATGGGTTAAGGTGTATTGGTTTGGGTTTTTACGTGTAGCTGAGTAGGCACAAAACTTACATACATCTGCACATACATTGGTAGGGTTTATATGCCGATTGATGTTGAAATAAGATTTATTACCATATTTCTCTTTACGAATTTCATCTGCTAGCTCACCTAAAGTATAGAGGTCAAGTTCATAGAGAGCTTCACCCTCTTCTTGTGTGAGTCTTATTTTATTACGTACTTTTGTTATGAGGTCCATCTTATCATTTGCCCTTAGCTATTTTGGGTATTATATCAATAATTGATTAGGAGTTACTAAGTGAATAATCTAAAAACACAGATAGAAGAGCTACTCTACGAAAATGCAGCAGATTTTGAAATAGCCAAAGTACTGAAAAAAGATACAAAACTTTACTTCGGTACACTAGAAGAGACCTTTGCAAATTCTGGAGGAAAAGATTTCCTTGTCAAACATACAAAAAAAATAGACAGTATCTTAAAACTTGTTTACAAAGCAGCCCATCGTTCTATGTTTGGTGACTATATGCCTATGAAAAACTCTGTACCCTTAGCTCTCGTAGCACTTGGGTCTTACGGAAGAGAACAACTCTGTGTACATTCAGATATTGACTTGATGATTGTCTATAAAGAGATACCAGGCTACAATACCAAAGAGATGATAGAAAAAATCCTTTATATCTTGTGGGATACAGGGTTAAAGCTAGGGCATCGGGTGCATACGGTAGAAGAGTTGCACGAGGTATCTAAAACCGACATTACCATAAAAACAGCTCTTATTGAATCTCGTTTTATAGATGGGTCTCGTTTCATATGGACAGAAACACAAAATGCCATTAGCCTCATACGCCATGACAATATAGAAGAGTTTATAGAACTTAAACTTGAAGAACAAGAGAAGAAACACAAAAAACATCCTATAACCATGGAGCCAAACTTAAAAGATGGTGCAGGTGGTTTTAGAGATGCCAATCTTGTGTACTGGATTGGAAAAGTGCTTTTCAATACAGACAATATCAAGTCACTTCCTTCAAGTATTATAAATGATAAAGAGTATAAAGAGTTTCGTGTGGCTTTAGAATTTCTGTTTCGTGTGCGTTCTGCTTTGCACCTTGTAGCCAAAAGAAAAGAAGATAAACTTCGTCTAGACCTTATACCAGACATTGCCACATTACTGGGTTATGAAATAAATAAAAAAGCCCATATGCGTTTTGCCTCCAAGGTGACTGAAAGTTTAAAAACCATACGACTTTACAGTATAATATGGGTTGATACACTCACACATACATATAATAAACAGAAAAAACTTACTAAAAATTATATTTACCCACAAAAATCTGCAAAAGATTTTAACACCGTACTCAATCGATTGATTGATGCTGCAGACGAACCTTTTACTGCCCACCCTACACTTTTACAAAAACTCATCAACATACCCAAGCCTGAACGCTTAGATAGGAACCTATATCATAGTATATCCATGCTCTTTTCTCGCCCAAATGTTTACTCTATTTTGGTAGCTTTATCTTATGCAAAACTACTCCCATACACAATTCCTCCTATGAAAAAAGTGATTAACTTACCACAATTTGACGGATACCATCAATACGCTGTAGATACACACTCATTACGTTGTGTCTATCACCTAGAAAATATTGAAGACAACTTTATACAAAACCGTTGGCATACACTTAGTACAGAAGAACAAAAGATGCTAAAAATAGTCACATTTTTACACGATGCAGGAAAAGGGCGTAAACGTGACCATCATGATGTTGGAGTAGCTCTTTTTAAAGTATTTACATCTAAATTAGGTATGAAGAATGATCTCATACAAACTGGGGAAACACTCATTCAGTACCATACGCTCATGTCAAAAGTGGCTCAAAGAGAAGACCTCTATGCTGAAGCTGTTATTTTACATTTTGCTTCACATTTTAAAACACAAAAGCTTTTAGACATGATATATATTTTAACCTATGCAGATATGTCTGGTGTGGGAGATGGTATTTATAACTCATATACTGCAAAACTCATACGTACACTCTATAAACAGTCGACTGAAGTGTTAGGGCAAACCAAAAGGCTAGATGAAGCAGAAAAACGTACAAAAAAAATAGCTTCTCTCAAACGCAATGCACAATTTACTGCTCTCACACGAGCACGGCAAAATAAAATAATCGCTATTCCTTCAAATTTACTTTTTTTACGTTATACACCTAAACGTATTTTAGCCATCACAACAAAAGCATTTGAAACAGAAGAATACACCTACACTATTTCAAATGAAAAACATTTGACCATCGAAATTATTCGTAAAGAGTCTTTTAATCTTAGCTATTTACTAGGCGAACTCTCTAACCTTGATGTAGTCAATATGGATATATGTAAACTCTTTAATAATCTAAAATATTTCAAAATAGACTTTTCAGAAACCATTAGCGAAGAAGAAGTAGGTTTTACAGAAGAGATGATACGTAAGTCATTTGTTATCTTCAAGAATGACACACCCTTAAAAGCAAACATAAGAAAAAAAGAAATAGACATAGATTGTGAACACTCTAAAACCTATGCTATTATGCACATAAACGCTACAAATCAAAAAGGTCTACTCGCATATATTATAGATATGTTTGATGACATGGGTATTGACATTGTCACAGCCAAAGTCCATACGCTTAAAAATAGAGCTAGAGATATGTTTCTCATCGAGAAGAATGGAAACTTTTGTCATAATGTCGACATCATAATAGAAAAACTAACAGGTACAAATTAATATTGGAGAAAACATGTGTGGAATTGTAGGCTACTTAGGAAATGAAGAGAAAAAAGAAATTTTACTTGATGGACTTCAAGAACTTGAATACCGTGGCTATGACTCTGCGGGTATAGCAGTTATTGAAGGCGAAAAACTCTCTAATTTTAAAGCCATTGGCAAACTAGAAAATCTTAGAGAAAAAACCAAAAAATACAGTAGTTCTAATTTTGGTATATCTATAGGGCATACACGTTGGGCAACCCACGGTAAACCTACAGAGCTCAACGCCCATCCACACCTAGGTGCATACTCTTACGTCGTACATAACGGCATCATAGAAAACTACCAAGAACTCAAAAAAGAACTACAAAATGATGGTGTAAACTTTTTAAGCCAAACTGACACTGAAACCATCGTGCATCTTTTTGAAAAAAAACACAAAACAGCCGACTCTGTTTTTTCTGCTTTTGAACAAACCATAGAAAGACTAGAGGGTGCGTATGCCACACTACTCATCACAGAAGCAGATGTAGAAACTATTTATTTTGCGAAAAATGGTTCTCCTATGTTAGTAGGTTTTAACGGAGATGATGTTTATTTTGCTTCTTCAGATACACCTATCATTGGTAAAGCTACTGAAGTTTACTACCTAGAAGATGGTGACTATGGGTATGCAAAAGAGGGAGAGTTCAAACTCTTTGATGCCAATGGTGAAAAAACCTTTACCAAACAAGCCCTCACAGCAGACAAAGTCTCTGCTCAAAAAGATGGCTACCGTTTTTTTATGGAAAAAGAGATCTACGAACAGCACCGTGTCATGTCTGAGACCATGATGGGAAGAGTGTTAGATAACAGCATAGATTTTGATGAAATAGACAAATCATTTTTTGATGGTATCAAAGCTATCAAAATCTGTGCATGTGGTACCTCTTACCACTCTGCACTCACTTCTGCCTATCTTTTTGAGCGTATTGCTAAAGTACGTTGTGACATAGAAATAGCTTCAGAGTTTAGATACAAAGAACCACTGCTTTCAGAAGATACACTTTTCATTACTATCTCACAAAGTGGTGAAACAGCTGACACACTAGAAGCCCTTAAAATGGCAAAACGTGCAGGACTCAAAAGCCTTAGTATTTGTAATGTTGACAACTCTTCTATAGTAAGAGAGAGTGACGCAGCCATACTCACACGAGCAGGCATAGAAAAAGGGGTTGCCAGTACCAAAGCATTTGCCACACAAACCATGGTACTTTGGATGCTTTCTCTCTACATGGGTCAAGAGAAAAACACTGTCTCAAAAGAGCTTCTTCAAACAGAAATAGACGCTATGCTCCATACCCCAAAAGCACTTTTGGTTACAGACGAGTTACACTCAAAACTTCACCGTTTAAGTAA
>JAYEFI010000004.1:0-6173 GCA_034658615.1 Campylobacterota bacterium | reverse complement strand
CTTGAAAATGGTGTGAAAAGTTTAGACTGTGTAGATGTGGGTACAGATCAATTACATATATCACTTCGCACGGAAGAGAGACTAACACTTCATGAAGAGACTGACATAAGAGACTTTAAAAGTGAAGAGGCTTTTGAACTCATCACTTGTGATGTTTCTTTTATATCTATAAGACAAATAACAAATGCCATAGATGGACTTACAAATAGTGGTACGGACATAGTCATTCTTTACAAGCCACAGTTTGAAGTAGGTAAAGATGTGAAGCGTGACAGCAGAGGTGTAGTGCAAGACGTAGATGCCATTGCTAGACGTAAAGAAGAGTTTGAAGCAGAAGCTGTGAAATTGGGTTGGAGTGAGAAGTATCAGTCGGAGTCTAAGGTGCAGGGAAAAGAGGGTAACCAAGAGTACCTTTATCATTTTAAAAAGTTGTAGGGTGCGTTTGCTAACGCACCATAAATATAAAGTTCGCTAAAACTTAGGGGTCTGGTGCACCTAAAGGTATTTCCTTTGGGCATTTGTGATTTGTCGTTTCACGACAAATCATGAATAACCTGACTCCCGACGAACAACAAGGAAAAAAATTGGAATTTAAAAACACCATAAAATCCATAGCCATTGGTTCATTTGATGGCATACATATCGCACACAAAACGCTTATAGACAAAGCAGATGCACTAATCATTATAGAGCGTAATGGCGGGTACTTGACACCTGGGTTTAAACGCTCGTACTTTACAGACAAGATTTGTTGTTTTTATCATTTTGATGTCATCAAAGGTTTGACTCCTGAGGCATTTGTTTCTAAACTGAAAACAGATTTTCCTGCACTAGAGACTATAGTTGTGGGGTATGACTTTGGTTTTGGTAAAAATAAAGCAGGGAATACCGAGACCTTAGAAGCATTATTTGATGGTAGGGTTGAGGTAGTGCAAGAAGTCTGCGTTGAGGGTATTTCTGTGCATTCTCGTACGATTAAAGCATATATACGTGAAGGTAACATAGCTATGGCAAATACTCTACTAGGTAGAGAGTATAGCATTGAGGGGTATGTTGTCTCTGGACAAGGTCTTGGCAAGAAAGAGTTGGTGCCTACACTGAATCTCAATGTACAAGCCTATGAGTTTCCGAGTGAAGGTGTCTATGCCACACGCACTAAAGTGAATGGCAAGTGGCTTGACTCAGTAAGTTTTTTAGGACACAGGGTAACCACAGATGGATCTTATGCTATTGAGTCTCATATATTGGATGTAGACATAGGAGTAGTTTTTGGAGATGTGCAACTCTCATTTTTAGACTTTATACGAGAAAATAAAAAGTTTGAAAGTCTGGACGCATTAAAAGTACAGATAAATGATGACATAGCTAAAGCAAAGGAGCTTTTAAATGCCTAAAGACAAAGTATTCTCACAAAAAATAAATAAAAAGTTTGAGTTTGATGAGGCAGTAGCCTCAGTATTTGACGATATGTTGTCACGTTCTGTACCTTTTTATGATGAGGTACGTAAGCTTATCATTGCACTTATATTGGCAGAGCAAAAAGAGGGCATGAAGGTACTCGACCTTGGTTCATCTACAGCGAAATTTTTACTCGATCTTCATGCTAAAATGGAAGTACCAATGAAGCTAAAAGGTTTAGACAACTCTCAAGCTATGTTAGACAGGGCAGAGCAAAAGTGTCAAGCTTTTGGGGCAAATATAGAATTAGCATTAGCCGATATGCTAACCTACAACTATAGTCAAGAAGATGTGATTGTTGCAAACTATACGCTACAATTTATTCGTCCTATGCATCGTGTAGAGCTTATGAAAAAGATATTCACAGGTCTAAATGATGATGGGATGTTTATTTTTTCTGAGAAAATAGTTTTTGAAGATAAAGTGCTCGATAAAAATATAATAGATATTTATTATAATTACAAAAAAGAACAAGGGTACTCAGAATATGAGATAGCTCAGAAGCGTGAAGCCCTTGAAAACGTGCTTATACCTTTTACAATCAAAGAAAACATACAGATGTGTAAAGATGCTGGATTTACAAAAATAGAAACGATTTTTCAATGGTCTAATTTCGTCACTTTTGTTGCGAAGAAGTAAGCGATTTATTAGAAAAAATTATAAACTCGTGTAGACGGGTTTCATTATTTAATATGAGTTATTCACAACTTATTCACAGTGTGAATAGGCATAATTATTCTTAAATATAACAAAATTGTTACTAATTTATTTAAAATACTTTTCTATTGTAGGTGTGTACTTATCTTTTCATCATTTTTCAGATATAATCATTGAATTAATTTTTAAGGGTATATTTATACCTATGAAGGAACCATTATGAGTTGGACACCAAATAGTTGGAGAAACTTTACTATAAAGCAGCAACCTACATACGAAAACCAAGAGATTTTGAATGAAGTAGAAGCTAAATTAAGCTCTTACCCACCACTTATATTTGCTGGAGAAGCTAGAAAACTTAAAGAAAAACTAGCAGCAGCAGGACGTGGAGAAGCATTTTTACTGCAAGGTGGAGATTGTGCAGAGAGTTTTTCAGACTTTAACGCAAAGAATATTAAAAATCTTTTTAAATTGATGCTTCAAATGAATATGGTGCTTATGTATTCTACAGGTAAGCCTGTGGTAAAAGTAGGACGTATTGCTGGTCAATTTGCTAAGCCAAGATCTTCAGACTTTGAAGAGATAGATGGGGTTTCTTTACCTTCGTACCGTGGTGATATTATAAATGGTATAGCGTTTACGCAAGAAGCACGTATACCTAACCCACACAATATGATAAAAGCCTACAATCAATCTGCGGCAACGCTGAATCTATTACGTGCATTTTCACGTGGTGGATTGGCAGACCTCAATAAAGTACATCAGTGGAACTTGGACTTTATTAAAGACAATACTCTAGGTAAAAAATATGATGAGCTTTCAGATAAAATAGACCACTCCATGAAGTTTATGGCTGCATGTGGACTCACATCGGATGTGATGCCCCAACTACACCAAACGACACTCTATACTTCACATGAAGCGTTGTTGTTAAATTATGAAGAGGCATTGACCCGTAAAGATACAGAAACAGGTGAGTATTATGATTGTTCTGCACATATGCTTTGGATAGGTGACAGAACCAGAGATCTTACTGAAGCACATATTGAGTACTTTAGAGGGATTCAAAACCCTATTGGATGTAAAGTTGGGCCTACGATGGGTGAAGATGAACTTATTGATCTCATTGAAGCACTAAACCCTGACAACGAAGAAGGAAGATTAACGCTTATTGTTCGTATGGGTGCAAGTAAAATTAAAGAATATTTCCCTGCATTGTTGAAAAAAGTGAGAGATGCTGGAAAAAATGTTGTGTGGACTATTGACCCTATGCATGGAAATGTAGAAAAGTCATCTACCGGGTTTAAAACCAGAAACTTTGATAATATCCTCTCTGAAGTAGAGCAATTCTTTGCTATACATAAAGAGATGGGGACTATTGGAGCAGGGATTCACCTAGAGATGACAGGAAATGATGTTACGGAGTGTACAGGAAGTACATCTTCACCTATAGATGATGAAGGTCTTGCTAGTCGTTACCATACGCAGTGTGACCCAAGACTCAATGCTTCTCAAGCGTTAGAGCTTTCATTTATGCTTTCCGATACGATTAAAGAAGCATAAGCTTAGCACTTGGAAGTGGAGACTTCAGTCCCACAGTCCCATGAAGTGGGACATTTTTAGTGGGAGTACCCGTAGGAAATACCCTTTATACAATAGTAAATATATTTTTATTATTTTTGTGTATATAACCCAACTCTTTCTGATGAATATCTAAAATACTTTTAACAATATAAAGACCCAAGCCAAGACCTTTTTTTGAAGTGTGAAATGGTTTAAAATAATTTTCCAATGGCTCAGGAAGTGCTTTTGCACTGTTGATGATTTGTAAGACATTGTTGTCCAAAACTACTACTATTTTTTTGTCAATACTATATTTTATAGCATTATCAAGTAGGTTCTTGATGACAAGTGTAAAGAGTTCAAAGTCTACATTAACCGTATAGTCGTGTATGATTTTTGTGTCTATAAGATGCTTAGGAGAGTCAATCATAAGCATGTCTATACTTGCTTCTAGAAGGTCAGTCATTTTGTAAGGTTTTATGGTTAAGTCAAAGTTTTTAGATGTTATTTTTTCTATTTTTGCAAATTCGTCTATAAGAAGATTAAGCCTTTCAAATATACTATGCATTCGTGCTTTATTGCGTTCATCATCTAACATCTCTGAGACTAGTCGACCTTTGGCTATGGGGGTTTTTAGTTCGTGCATAATGGCACGTAAAAAAAGTTGTCTAGAGTGAAGCAACTCACGTATCATGGTAACAGAGTGGTCAAACTCATTGGCGACTTCTGCAATCTCATCTTTCTTGTCACTTTTACAGTCTATATCTAAGTTTCCTTTTGAAAACGTTTTTATTTTCTGCTTAAGCTCAGAGAGTGGCTTGAAACTCTTCATAATCCACATATATAAAAACACTATAAGCATAAAGACTGTGGCAAAAATAAGCACACGTTTAAGTGGGAATGGATTTTTATTTTTATTTTCTAAAATAAGTTGAAAACGGTCATTGTTTATAATAATGATACGTTTTAAACGTACATTCATCACATCATAATGTTTGAGTTTGCCTTCTTTGTCTTTAAAAAGCCGTTTCATTTGAACAAGACGACCTTTGTCTGTGATTAACGAGACATTTTGTGCATCAAGATAGGCTTCATCAATACTGCCATGTTTCAGAAAGTATGTATACAAATAATGAGATATTGCATGCTCTTGGGCAATATTACGTTCTTCTATTTTTGTTTGATCATACTTAATAGCAAAGACAAAAAGAGCTGCTAGCAGTATAAGTGTGACTGAAAAAACAATACGTATCTTAGAACGTAATGATGTAATCATACGAGTTTGTAGCCTACACCACGTACGGCCTGTATGCGTTTAGAGTCATCTGGATTGTGCTCTCCTAGTTTTGTACGGATTTTAGAAATAATAACATCTAGGCTTTTACCTTGAGAGTCAATACTCATTGTCCCTGCTGTATTGATGATTTGCTCTCGTGATTGGGTGATACCTATGTGCTTGACTAGGAGTGAAAGTACTTCAAATTCTGCTGGAGTAAGTGAAAGTGCAACTTTTTTAAAATAGAGTGTATCTCCTTTAATTTCAAAGTCACTTTTGGGTGCAATACTTGTATGGTTATCTTTTGATTTGGAGTACCTGCGAAGTAAAGATGTAATGCGTGCATACATCTCTTTAGGGTCATAAGGTTTTGGTAGGTAGTCATCTGCACCTATTTCAAACCCATCAAGTTTGTCTTGTATGTCTGAACGTGCTGACGAGATAATAATAGGTATATCATACTTGCGTACCACCTCTTCACAGACTTCTAGTCCATCCATACCAGGAAGTGTTAAGTCTAAGATGAGCAAATCATATTTTTTTACTCCAGCACTCAAACCCAAGTACGGGTCTTCGAAGTTGGTAATTTTTATGTCATATTGAGCCAAATATTCGCCTAAGAGCTCTGCAAATTCAGGATCGTCTTCTATCATTAAAATATTTATCATTGTTACTCCTGATATAGTAGTCATATTTTAATGATAAAAGGTTAATTGAAGTCAAACGCTTGTTGCATATGAGATTTTATCTCTTCAAAACTATAGGCATTGTTAGTAAAATGTTCAAAAGCGATGATGCCTTGGTAGAGTAACATGTCTGAGCCATCTTTAGTAGGTTTGTTGTGTGACCTTGCTAACTTTAAAAAAGGGGTTTCTTTCCCATAGATAACATCGACACAGGCTTTAGCCTTTGGCATGACTGCATCTAACAACGCCTTGGGTGCAGGTAGAGTGTCATCTTCAAGCCCTGCAGAAGTCATATTTATAACAAGGTCATACCCTTGTGTGTACGTAAATGCATCATACGTAGATGTCTCAAAACCTTCTTGCTCAAAATACTTTAAACGTGCTTCACTTCGGTTAGTAATGGTCACACTGTACCCAGCCTCTTTGAGTATAACGGCGGTAGATTTAGCCGTACCTCCTGCACCTAAAAAGAGTACAGTGTTTATATCTTTAAATTCAGATATGGCTTTTAAAAACCCAGGGGCATCAGTGTT
>JAYEFI010000003.1:5399-21266 GCA_034658615.1 Campylobacterota bacterium | reverse complement strand
TATCTCTTCATTGCTCACATACTTTGGAAGGTTTTTGGGTATTTTAGCCATGGGTATTTTAATTTTATCATGTGTAAATTGTTGTACATGACAAAAGTGAAAAAAAGCATTTACAGAAGAGAGTTTTCTGTTAAGTGTACGCTTATTTTCAAATGTCGACAAAAACGCTAAGATATCTGTGGTTTTTAACTTAGTAAGTGTTTTTTGGCTATGTAACTCTAGCTGTGTAAGGTCTGAAATATAAGAAGAGATAGTATGAGTATCTAGTGCCCGAGAGACAACCAAATACTCTTCAAAAGCAACAAGTAGCTCGCTTTTACTACTCATAACCTAAAGTAGATAATTCTATAATATCACCATCTTTATAGAGTTTAGACCCAGTGATGAATGCCGGTTTATTTACTGCACCTAAATCATATACTTTAGACTGACTCAAGTCTTCAGAAAGAACTATGAGTGAACCTTGCTGGTCTAGTGCATAGACTTTAGCGTTAATTACAGTAGCTACTGAGTAGTGTGCAAACTTAAACTTTTTCTTTGCTACTTCTTGTAGTTGGCTATTGAGCTTAATCACATCACCCTCTTTTGTAAAGAGATATATTTTATTGCCAGATACACTCACATCAGATATATTGGCAGGGTATTCTACTTTACCGTTGTTGCCTATAGCAATAAGGTTTCTTGGTGTTGCTGCCACCAATGTATTGCCCATACGAGAAAGATGTACTACATTGTTAAAAGCTCTTTTACTACTAAGATAAACCACTTTCGCATTGTCTGTATTATAGATATCTACAATAATAAGCTTACCATCTAACATTGGCATAACAGCCAAGTTATCTATAAAAACTGGACTTGCTGCTCTTGTGTCAATAGCAAAGGTTCTTTCTGATCGATTTTCAATGATTTTTTTATTGTTTTCAATTTTATAGATACCAAAAGTATTGTTATTTAAAATGTATGCAACGACACCTGCGTGTATGCTTGCTGAGACAATAGGTGTATGCAGTGCAACAGCACGCAATACTTCACCTGAACTCTTTTCAATAATATGCAACACACCTTCTACATCAGAAGAGAGTACATATTTATTACTTTCACTTAAAAATCTATGCCCCTCTTGAAGTTTTATATTGCTCACACCAGATTTACCAATGTATTTTTTACTCCGCAAGGTTGCTCCATCACCACTAAGATCAACAATACTCTCTCCATAAGAACTACTAGGAGCATTGTGTGTTATTTCTGGTTCAAAATATTTCTTTCCACTACATCCTGACAATATAAGTGCCATCACACTTAGTAGTGCAATTGATAGATATTTATTTTTCATCATTTTTACCTTCCTATTTGTATTTCTTAATTGCGTTAAAACTGTCTATTTTACTGTAAGCGTTGAGTGCTTTAACAGTGTTGCAATTTGTGCTAGGGGTGATTGCTCGGGAATAAGGTCTAGTTTTGCTATAGCACTTTTCGAGTCACCAGACTTTATAGCTAAATATGCTTCTTCTAGTATAGACATATCTTTATACAATGTAGAATCAGAACTTTTATTTTCGAGTCCTGCCATCGTATATTTGCTTATATCAGCTATGACTTCATTTGAACTGTTTGCTAGTGTAGCCAATGCCTTAACATCTGCATTTTTACTTGCTTTTGAAAAAGTAAATAGCTCATAAAGTGCTGTATTTTTCTCTTTAAGTATTGCCAATGCTTGTGCATCACCATCATTTTTTTGTAATGTTAAAAAAGCTTTATTGGCTTCTTGCAAATTTTGTTCATGCATAGTTTTCATCACAGATGAACCAATAAAATACGCAACCAGTCCAATGACAATTGCCCAAATTAAAAACTTATATTTTCTATAGAGTGTCTCTAGTTTAAACGCACTCTCTAATACTTTTTCATCACTACTTAATTCTTTTTTTATCTCTCTGCCTGCATCTGCAATATCCACAGTATTCTCCTAGGGTAAATTCATTTGCATATATTATACCTTTAAGAGTTGAGAACTGGGTTACAACTCCACCACTGTAATGCCCAAATTGCCTGGCATTCTGTAGAATTTTCCTATTTTGGGGTGTTTTTTAAGATATTCACCCACAAGCTTAGAAAGCACTCCTCCTCCTGTCCCATGAATAATTTGCACTTCATTAAGGTTATTTACAAGGGCATCTGAGAGAAATTTATCTACCGTGTCTATTGCTTCATCAGCATACATACCTAAAAGCTTTACCGAAACTGACACTCCAGATTTTTCTACTGTAACATTCACTTTTTTAGGTTTTACTTTGACTTTAGGCTGTGGTGTATTGCCACGTAATTTAAGCTCAGAAAGTGGCACACGCATTTTTAAACCATCAACAATAATGGTAGCATCTTTACCACGCAAAGAAAGTAACTCGCCCTTATGTGAACGGTACTTAACTTTGTCTCCTTCCTTGAGTGCTACACGCTCCTCTTTTACAATCTCTTTTTGCTTAAAATCTTTACGCTGATGTGCGACATTGAGCAAACGTCTACCTTCTTTGGACTCTTTTGCACTTAGTGCTTCTCGTGCCTTTTTAGTCGCTGCATTGTAACGGTTTTCGAGTGTTGCTATGGCTTTTCTATGTTGTTCTTGCAACTTAAATTCGTCTTCTTCTAGTTTTGTTCTTCTCTTTTCAACCAGTGCTAGTTCTTCATCTATCTGATGTATTTTTGTACGCATTTCACGCTCTAAGGTTGTAGACTTCTCTATAAGTTCATTAAGATTATCTTTGTCTTCACCGTAAATTACTTTTGCCTTATTGACTATACTTAAAGGCACACCGTACCTCTGTGCTGTCTCAAAGGCATAAGATTTTCCTATGCTTCCTTGTAAAAAAGTATATGTAGGCATACGTCTGGCTTCATCGTACAGTGCAGCAATGAGTTCTACCTCATCATCTGATGCCATAAGTGAAGCCAAACGTTTATGGTGTGTCGTGACAATAAAGCTAATGCCTTTTTTACGCAATTCGTCCAACATCACTCTAAAAAGTGAAGCCGCTTCATCGGAGTCTGTACCAAGCTCTATTTCATCTACCCCCACAATGGCATCTTCTTTTTTAAACAGTTTTGCAAACTCCTGCATACGTCCTGCAAAAGTTGAAATATCATTTTTAACAGATTGTGGGTCATCTATGACTGCCTCTACACTCTTGTAGTGTCCCACCCTAGTTTTAGACGCATCACATTTAAAAGGCAGTAAGTATTTAGACAGATACACAGCACTAAGCATGGACTTAAGCAACATAGTTTTACCACCAGCATTCACACCCGTCACTAACATAATCTGTTTGCTAAAGTCTATGGTAATGGGTACAGGATTTTCTATGGCAGGATGGGCAAAACTTTCTAGTTTTATGCCTTTTTGTTTGGAAGGTACAACAAACTCATACTCTTTAGCTCTAGCAAAACTCACCCGTGCTTGGTAGTGATCAAAACGGTCAAACTCTTTATTGATAAATGTTAAAAACTTTTCCCATGTAAAAAACAATGCAGATATCTCTTGGCAATAGCGGTAAATAATTTCCTCTTTATTTGAAAGTAATTGCGACTCTTTCTCTTTTAAGTAAGCAATACTTTGAGGCAAAATATAAAAAAACCCTCCAGAACTTCTTGCTACTACAGTTGCTTTTATGGCATTGTTAAACCCACCACGAACCAGTAAAGTCTCCTCTCCACCATTAAAATGTATTTGCGTATCTACCAAATAGTCTCTTAGTTTAGAAGAGTGTGCCAATTTATAAAGACTCTCTTTTATCTCTAGTTTATTTTGTTTCATGGCACGTTCTAGTTTATATAACTCAGGGTCACGTTCAGGATTGATGTTCCCCTCTTCAGTAAAATACCCAATAATCTCTTCTATTTCTTCAGGTATCTCTATATTTTGTATCCAAGTAATGAGTGGTTCGGTAAAGCCTACAGTATTTAAGGTATTGAAGTAAGACAATATACTAACAAAAGCATAAATTTCATCTAGGCTAAGTACTGCTTGTTTTCCAATACGTGCCAACTGCTTGTCTAAATTTGCTACTTTAGGTGGTGAAGAAAACTGTACATTAGAAAGCGACTTTATATAACGAGAGTGTTGATTAATATCACCCATCATAGCAACAGGTTTTTCTCTGGCTAAAAACTGTTTAAACTGCTCTACATAACCATCTAAATCTAATTTTTGAATGATAGACTTCTCATTTTTTTGTTCTTCTAGCACCAATATTTCCTCTGACGAATAGTAAGGGGACCTCTAATAATAGGTAATGCTCACAATGGGCTTTTCAAATGTAAGGTTGTACAAAAGATTTATAAGTCCTAGCCATAGCTAAGACGCAGTAAATATTTTGTGCAAGATTGCGTTTGAAAAGTCCACCCTACGGGCAGTTCCAGCTTTCGCCTATGCGTTGTTACTCTTTTTCGACTTAGCTAAGGCTAGGACTACAAAAGAGTGCCTAGCCTAGACAAAAGCTGGAACTGTTGTGAGTATCACCTATTATTAGAGGTTCCCTAAGGATTATACTATAATACTTTCAAGATAAGGAAGCTTATGAAAAATATACTCATCGTTCTTACTATCATTTTTATACTCATCATGTTGAAACCAAAGGAAGCTAATATTAAATCGTTAAACTCACAAGATACAATCCTCGCTTTTGGTGATTCTCTTACCTTTGGCTTTAACGCACTACCTAAAGAGAGTTACCCTTCTATTTTGGCACAACTCACTGGACAAAAGGTAATCAATGCAGGGCTTAATGGTGACACTTCAGGTGATGGGCTAAAGCGTTTGCCGCAACTACTTCATGACCCATCTATAAAACGTATGGTTTTATGTTTTGGGGGCAATGATATACTCCAAAACCTACCACTAGATAGACTCAAACAGAACCTAATAAGTATGATACAAATGGCTAAAGAAAAAGATATAGAAGTACTACTTGTAGCTGTGCCTAACATAACACTTTTTGGACTCACCTCACTAAACCTCTATGAAGAAGTAGCAAAGAGTGAAAATGTCGCACTAAGCTCAGGCATACTTACAGACATACTCTCCCAGTCTTCACTCAAAAGTGACCAAATACACCCAAATGCCCAAGGCTACAAGCAGATGGCAGAAGAGATTTATGTGAGTTTAAAGGAGTATAATTTACTATAGCGTGAGAAAGTCCTCACCCCATAGTCATTTAATAATTCTATTTACCACCAAAAATATACTTCGGTTTAAAGATAAACAGTAGTATAGGTAGAAGTGTTAAAGAGGTGAAAACATCTATAATAACTGCTTCTGTAATGTAAACAGAAAGTCCCCATGTATTACCAAGGTCTGTTGCCATGAGTGGGATAAACGCTGCCACAAGTACCACAACCGAAATGAGTACAGACGAACCTGTTGTAGAAACCGTGTTTTTTAGTGCTTGCGTCCAGTCGCCTAAGCGTTGATACTCATCTCGAAGTTTGGAAATCATATAAATACTATAATCAACCCCTAACCCCATGGCAATACTCAACGTCACTAAGTTTCCAAAATGTAAGTTACCACTCCAATTTCCTGTAGAGCTAAAGTAACCAGCTAACCCATACTGTGCAAAAAGTGTCGTACCTAAAATAACCATGAGGAAACCTGACATTAAGAATGACCTAAAGATAAGTGATGCCACAACAAAAATAGCCAAAGCAGTACCCAGTGGATTCATAATCCAATTTGCATACGTTACATCCCTTGTTGCTTCTGTTGCACCTAAGAAGCCGCCAATACCTGGCTTAATGTACTCCTCAGAAGTGTCATCTGCCACAACACCTTTGTCTCCTGATGCGTCTGCGTTTCTATACCCGAAGTTTACTTTTTCAAACCCTTTGTCATTTTTATGTGCTTCTATGTAATCTTGTAAAAATAACATTGCCTCATGTGTCTCTTTTGGATGCATCGTATTAATAAACCCTAAGATAACCCCAGAGTTATAATCTTGAGCGACCATTGAACCCAAATCACCCGGTGCTGAAGCCATATCTAGTAATCCGTTGTAGGTTGACAATATATCATTTGGGTCTCTGTCATCCTCTGCATCTTTTGAAGTAAGAAATTTTGAAGTTGGAATTTCAAAATTAGCAAAATCAAGTTGATTTCCCTCACTCATTAGCAACAAGTTAGCAATACGAATATACTGCGAATAAGACGCTGTAAAACCTATGTATTTATTTTTACGTATTTCAGTTTCCATGAGAGCAATAGCATTAATGACCTCAATGTCATTCATGATACCTGGTGCTGGGTCATTGTCTGGGTCATAACAATTCTTAGTAGGCAGCTCTGTCTCTGCATCTATCGCCGCATCATAGAGCTCATAATAGGCATCGTCACACTCAGGAGCCAATGGATTTTTTGCACGTATTGGGATACTAAACGATATGACCCCTGGCATGAGTGTATTTAAGTGAAAAATGTCTTGTACAGGTGTTGACTCCACTTTAAATGCAGCTTGTGCATAGTCAATACCCTTTTCAACACCAGGCATGATGTCAAGTTCATCTGTGGTTAAGGCTAGTTCCACTTTTTTAGTAAAAGGTCTGTCATCGTTTGCAAATGCTGAAAGTCCATCACCAATTTTAGTATAGTGCCAAGAAGCCATCACAATGGCTACTACCACACCCAATGGAATAAGACGTCCAAAACCTTGCGTCATAAAGACAACAGCGTCACTCATTTTTTTCTCCCAAACATAGCCAACCTTAACACTGCTTGTTGTGCTATCTGCTTCTTTGTCGGGAAACACAGTCATCAGAAGAGGAATAAGTGTTGATGTCGTAAGAAGTAATGAGAACATTCCAAACATACCAAAGTATGCGTATGCCTTGTAAAATGATATATCTACAGAGGCAAGGGTTGCGAACCCAATAGCATCGGTTACAATGGAAAGAACCGCAGGTACTATAGTAAACCCTAAAGCTAAATAAGCTCCGTTAAAATTATTTTCTCCTTCATTTCTTGCTTGCATATAGCGTCTGGTAACTTGTATAGCATGCCCCATACCAACAGCCAGTATGAGCATAGGCGTGAGTACCATCATGGTTGTCAATTTAAACCCAGAAAAGCCCATAATACCTAGTGTCCATACAATACTAATACCTACACCCAGTAGTGGGAAAGTAGCTCCTCTTACGGACTTTGTTTCCATCCACAAAATAAGAAATGCAATGAGAATAGAGGCAACAAAAAGATACCAATGGTCAATAAGTTGCACCATCATCCATGCAAGGAAGTAAGGTTCTCCAGCTATTGCAACTTTCACTCTATCGTCATCAGCGTAAGGTTTTATCATGGCTACAACATTACGTACCCACTCAACATACTGTTCTTTAACACCATTGTCAAAATCTGCAATAATAAAAGTGGCTTTAGCCACACACTCTGGTTCAGAGTTATAACATTTCTCACCTGTTTTAGGATTCACTTCATGTAGCACCATAGGCTTTAGTACAGGGTTGTTATCTAACCCCTCTTTCATAAATGCCAATTGTTCAGATGCCACTTTTTCATCGTCTAGCGAAATACCTGTATTGGGGATGAGTCTTTTAAAAGAGAGTGAACCATCTTCTGTTACACCCATGTTTTTTACTTTTTGAGCGGCAATACTAATAAAGTTAGCTGTACTCGCTGTAGGCATGTTTGCTATTTTATTGTGTATCTCTTGTGTCATATTTATGAACCAAGGCTGATACACATCACCCTCTTCTACTTCTAAACTTACAACAAATAGATTTCCCATGCCAAAGAAACCCTCTATAAAGTTATTGGTAGAAACATATTTATTGGTTTGGGGCAGTAGCGTATCAGGGTCATTTCTAATGTCTATATTTTTAATTTGCAGTGCAGCAAAAACGGTGGCTATAAAGGTTATAGCCAATATAATCCATTTAAAACGAAGTACAAATTTTGCATATCTAAAGGAGAGTTTATTTTCATTCATGATTGTATCCTGTAAGGTAGTCTGAAATATTTTATAATCATATAAGTGTTTAGAGGATTTCTAATACCAATATGTGATTAAAAAAAATTTATTTAGATTCATACAGAGAGAGTAAAGATTTTTACTCTCTTTGTAATGTAGTATGGATTAGAAAATATATTTAGCACCTATTTGTACATTTGACATCTCTTCAAATTGTCCAAATACGCCATTTTTATCACCACCATATTTATTCCACTCTGCAGTCAATAAAATATCATCTGCGTAACTATATTCTAAATCAAGTCTATTCCAGTATCCACCATCTTCTTGTTCATAAAGGAAAAGGTTATTCACACGTAGTGCATCTGACTCCAAGAAAGGTTTAGATAAAAAGAGCGTATACATAATCTGATGCTCTTGTGCTTTTTTAAAACCATTGGTTAGACTAAGTGTGGCAGGGTTTGCCGTAAACTTCCCGTAACTTTGTGTGTTGCCTGTATATTGTACTTGTTCATCTCTATAGTCAAGATTCCATGTATCCATAAACTGTAAAGAGACAAAGAGATTTTTACCCACAGTCACATCTGCACCAATGACATATTTAAATATATCTGCATCTTGCATTGTAAGTGCTCCAGCCAAATCTCCATACGCCAATTTACCTAAATCAACTTCTGGTACTTTTGAACCTTTATCATAAACAAACTCACCTCTTAACACCACTGGCATTAAAGGTGTGTCTATTGCATAATCAAAAGAAGCACCCATCGTGTCTACACGGTCTACACTTTGCTCAAAAACAAGACTAGCAGGACCACTGGCTGAAGGGTTATACTGTCCACCAGATGCTGTTTTTAGTGCCATCGTTGTGGTTTGGTAAGATCCTGGAGTTCCAGCTGCAACAGGTGCACCCATTCTATTAAATGTACCTACCGTTGGTGTAGCTGTTAATTTTTCACCATTTGCTGCTTCCCAATGTAGGTTTACCATAGGGTTGTTTTCCCAGTGACGGTAGTAATTTAACGTATAGTTTAAACCAAAGTCAGTCCCTTTTTTATAACGAATACCAAAGTTATGATTTTTAAGTTTTTGACTTAAGTCATTTACCCTATAGACAGTATTCATCCCAATAAATCCATTGAAGGTTGCAAATGTTGTGTCACCCAAATAATCAAAAATATCATTTTGCGTACCATGTTGTACATTCATTTGACCATCAAACAAATTGGTTTTTGCTTGAATACCATTTGGAGCAGGACGATGCACCACACCGTAAAGCATTTGTGCACCATTAGGTCCACCCACAGCTGGTAAACCTATACGTGTGGGGTCAGCTCCTGGCTGAGAACCTAAAAAGCCTGATACATCAGGTATTTGTGTAAAGCCATTCACTGTCATACCCGCAAAACCTTGGAGTATGCCATTACCAGGCATCATACCAAATACACCAGAGAAAGCACTATCAAAAGCACCAGCAACTTTACCAAACTCTTTTCCTATTTGGAAAAAACCATTTCTTTGTCCTGTGATAGAAGCAGCACCCAAACTTACAAAAGGTTGCCCTTGGTCACCTGTACTAGGGCTATAAAGCCCTGGTATTTGGTTAATGCGACCTACATCTGGTACCCAAACTAATTGTAAAGAGTCATTTTCGCCTAAATCTTTTTCAGCAACAAGCATCCAGAGTGGAATTCTGCTGTCTTCCATCGTGTTTTGTCCCCATTCTCTAAAGTCTGTTGGGTTAATAATATCTAAAAACTTAACGCCATCAGCCTTTCCCCATACCACTTGTTGTTTACCTAGACGGAAATCCCAACCTTTAAATGCCGTATCGACATAAAGTTCTCTTAGGTAATCATTTTGTGTATAGTTTCTATGATGCTCATACCCTTCTATACCTTTTGTGTCTGAAGTCACTTGTAACTCTGAGTGAAAGCTACTATCTTCGCCCAACTCACCGTTAATAAAAAGTTTTAATGTACCTTCTACTTTATGTAAGTCTCCACGGTCATGTGTGTCTAAACCATTGACTCTTTGTCCATCTTGTGTATAGGCTGCAATTTCAGTCTTTAAATGCCCTGAGACTTCAAGACTAGAGGTCTCTTCAACTTCTTCAATCTCTTCACTTACATTGGCATCTACTTGTGCATCTACAACTTGTGCTACTTCCTCTACAGGTACACCTAAATCGCCAGCAGAAAAAGCTGGGAGTGACAAAGCAACGATAACAACCGATGAGAGTACTATATTTTTTGTTTTCATCTTTTTTCCTATCTTTTGATTTTTCTAAGTGTAGACTCTTGCCATAAGTTAGATGTTGAATATTTTTTCTTTCCAACTTTGAAATTAGTTTGGTTATTGAGTGTTACTTTTTTAGGAATATATGCCAATGACTCATGCCCATTTCTAAAGTCTTTACCATACCATGTGTACCATCTTAAAGCTCTAGGATCTGAACTTCCACTTGCTTTTGGCCAGTTTTTATCAAGGATTTTTATTTTTTTGCCACCTTTATAGTACTCGGTATGGTAATCTGCAAATGTCTTTGTATCTACATAGGTAATGCGGTAATCATACCACCAACCAGAAAACTTTGTAGTACTTTTTACCTTATAAACTTCACGTCCTGCAAATTTGTTTGTACCTGCTGGTAAATTTTTTGTTAAACGTGTTTGCTCTGCTTTAGGAATAACCAATGACTTGACTTTCATGCCAAATTTTTGTGTACCCATAAGCTTATGCTTCTCATGTTTTGGTTTACGTAATGTCACATCACCAAATGTAAAGTCTGTTCCACCCCATGCTTCATCATGTGCAGGTTGTGCAAATCTTCTTACTTTTCGCAAAGCTGGTAACCACACTAAATACTCTTGACTTTTTGCATCATCATCATAATCAGTAATAAGCATACCCATACCTCTTAATTTACCCGCACGGAAAATAGCCAAATCTCTAGATTTAATTTTACCATCTGATGTGTAGTCATTATTAAGGTATCGTTCCACTGTTTCTGTAAGTGGTTTTTTACCTTTGGATTTTTTAACAATAGTTGTTATTGTTCTACCTTTTTTAGTAATGGCATAGTTTTTAAATGCAAAAAAGTGATTGACATAATAGACTTGACTCATTATTTTTTTTGCGTCAGTCAACTTACCTTTAGGATACGCTAAATCTACCTTTACTCCTGCATTTACACCCGTCATTAGTAGACCAGCTGCCACCACAGCTACACCTATTTTTGTTTTTATACTCTTAGTCATTTCTCTTCCTTATTCTTAATATAAAGTTATCTTATGTTAAATTATAACTATAAGAACCTTGTTAAATTATATAAGATTAAAGTAACAGTTGACTTAAACATTCATTATCTTTTTATTTTCTCTAATGTCTGTGTTGTCCAAAATGATTTTTTTACTTTTTGATTTATTTTAATATTTTTTAGAGGTACATAAGTCATCATTTCGTAACTATTTTGAGTATCTTTACTATACCAGTAGTACCACATTTTAAATTTCACACCTGAGTCACTTCCTACATCTACCCAATGCCGATAGACCTCTTTAATTTTCTTCCCATCTTTATAGTAGTCAGTTTTGTAATCTGTAAAATATTTACTATCGACATAAGAAATACGATAATCATACCAATGGTTTTTTGCTTTGTAAATAGACTTTAAAACATGTATGTGTCTACCATTTATAATGGTTTCTTTTTTGTAAGGTATATATTTGCTATACCTGCCAAGTTCACCTTTTGAAAAAGGCATCATTTTCAGTACAAGTTTCATCTTTTTTGTTTTGAGTAATACATAACGTTCTTCATGAAAACGTCTTAACTTTGCATCTTCTAAAAAAGCTATATCTCCTGCACCTAACCCTGCTTCTTTAGGTTCAGCCATACGTCTTACTTTACGTAAGGCAGGTATCCACATAAGGTACTCATGTGAACGTCTAGGGTCAATGTATGAGGTCATTAAGACACCTAACCCATTTAGTTTACCTGAACGTATAATAATTAAATCTTTTGATTCTATTTTCCCTTCATATTCATTGGACAAATAACGTTCCGTAGCTGTAATACGAAGCTTCTTCCCTGGCATACGACTCACAGATAAAATACTACGACGACCTTTTTTTTCTATCATCATGTTTTTCACGTCTATAGAATGATTTATATTGTAACTTTTTAGTGCGATGTCATTGGCACTTAAGGCATAGGAAGGTGTTATGAAAAATATAGAAAATAACAATACTTGAAAGCTCAAGTAAAACATAGTACGCATTGTTGACTCCTCTTATCTATCTCAAAATTTGAGATAGATAAATCACGCTCTTATGCACCCATAAGGTTTGCATCAACTTGAAGTTTAAATTGTTCTATTGTAAAGGTAATTAAACTTGCAATTTTTTCGTCACTCTCTTTTAGATAATTGTCTGTTAAGACAATTTTTTTCTCAATATACTTATTGTCAGTATGCTTCACTGAAATATATGGGCCACCATTAATGTCACATTTTTCAGCCGTTGTTGCTACTTCCGGGATACAATACTCAATCTCAATATCTGGATCAACCATAAGTACATTTACTTGTTCTACTATCTTCTCTAACTTTTCTTTAAGTGCTTTTTCCATTTTCTTGTTCCTTTATATTAAAATATATATAAACATTTTATGTTTATATAGTCTTATTATACCTAACTTGTAAGCACAAGTAAGAAAACAATGATTCTAATGTTATGCTTCATGGTTACAATGTACACAACACGTAAAAAAGCATAATTTTTTACCCCTCACCTCGTATCTGATACGTAATGTCACCTGCACCAAAAGCTGTCACTAGCCCTTCAGAGTACATACGCACTACATTGCCATCTCGTATCACTTTTACAATGCCGTCTTCTTTTGTAACTGAGTCAGCCATCAGTAGTTTATAGCGTGAAAATGCCCCTTTTAAGTCTATGTCCACTTCTAGCTCACCTGCTGCCCATATGGGTAAGATGACCAGTTCATCTACACCTTCAAAACACTCTACAAATGATTGAAGGTTGTCTATGGTGCGTGAGTATTTATGTGGTTGCCAAATAACATTTAATTTACTAAACCCTCGTAAATTTTTGTAGGCTTGGAGTGATTCCATGGTTACTTTTATCTCTGTAGGGTGGTGACCATAGTCATCTATGACTACACAGTTTTCACGGTTTTGTACAATGTCAAAACGCTTTTTTATGCCCTTATAGTTTAAAAGGTTAGTACGTATATCTTCCAGTTTCTCTCCAAGCTCCAAGGCAGCCATTACTGCCAACGCTGCATCAAGTGCAATGTGATTACCAAACCCAAAGACTTCAAACACCCCGAAGTCTAAAAGCTCAAACTTTGTATGAGGTTCTCCCTCTACCAGTACAAACTCTATATTTGTGATGTCCTTACTTGGGTAAAGCTTTATACTCTCCATCTCTATACTTGATAAAAATGCATCTTCAGCATTGATAACACGTACTTTTGCAAGTTTTAAAAAGTTTCTATACGCATTGTAAAAACGCTCTTCATCATACGCGTAGTACTCCATATGTTCAGGTTCTACATTGGTTACTATGGCTAAGTAAGGATTTGAATTTAAAAAACTTTCATCTGATTCATCTGCTTCAAACACCACCTTGTTGTTAGGAAAGTTACGCACGTTTGAACCAAACTCTTTGCTTATTGCCCCAATGAGAGCATTGGACTCGGGGATAACAGAAGAGAGCATTGCAGAAGTAGTACTCTTGCCATGTGCACCACCCACTGCATACACCTCTTTGTCCCCCAATATATCTACAAGAGACTCTTTTCTTGAAAGTAGTTCAATGCCAAGTTCTTTAGCCCTTTGATACTCAGGGTTAGTAGGACGAACGGCCGCAGAGTATATAATTTTATCTACCCCCTCAACAGCATCAGGATGATGAGGAATAGTAATCTTAGCACCAAAGTTAATACCTAGATCATTGGTAATTTCACTTTGACTAATGTCAGAACCAGAAATTTGGTGACCACAATTTGCTAAAAGTTTTGCCAACGCAGAAAGCCCTATACCCCCTATGCCGATGAAGTGTATTTTTTGACTAGTAATCATTTTATTTCTCCTTAGACTCATCAAGTACTCTAAGCTCTTCTTTGCCTTGCTGTACTTGTTTTGCAAACATATTCAACAAAATATCTGTAGGCTGTACAAACGTTTGTATAAAAAATGCCAAAGGGTCATTTTCATTGACCCCACTAACATCTACCAAGTTTTCAATAAAATCTTCAAACGTATGCCCTGCCATAACTGCCGAAGCATGAATCATCATCGCATCTTTTAACTCAACATGGTCTACTGTATAATTGAGCACTAAAAATATCTCTTTAGCACCCTTTGTATCTTTTTCACTGTAACGCTGTATACCATGTTCGTAAATAGCCCTTGCAGTTGCTAAGTCTTCTGCATCTTCAAGATTGAAATTTTGAGAACTTGTGAGTTTTTCTGCCAATCTATCAAAAGCGTTATTTACTATAAAGGTAAAAATCTCATTTATCTCATCTTCTGGTGCTTCAATAATAAGCTGTGCATCTAAAAGCTGATAGCCTTTTGCAATACTTTGTTCCTCTTTACACTCGACTTCCAAGCGTTTGATATTTGCCAAAAATTCAGGGTCTTTTTTTAACTCTTCTACATGTACTTCAGGTGTTTCCATTTAATTTCCTAGTGCTAATTTAATTCTATTGAGTGCTTCTCTTGTTTGCTCTTCTTCATGTACAAGTGCAAGCCGTACGTACCCTTTTCCTTGTTCAACTCTTCCTAAAAAAGACCCTGGAATAACTTTTAAATTGTAGTTTTTGTACAGCTCAAGCGTAAATGCTATCTCATCTTCTACCTCTAACCATATGTAAAAAGTAGCTTGTGGTGTATCTACGCCTAAAACTTCTTTTGCTACACGGAAGTTTGCCTTATATTTTTCCCTAAAAACATCTACATGTTCTTGGTCTGCCCATGCTGCTGCTGCTGCGTGTTGTAGTGGTAATGGAGAGGCACATCCAACATAGGTTCTATACACCATGTATGCCTTGAGTATCTCTTCGTCTCCAGCTATAAAGCCTGAACGTAATCCTGGTGCAGATGAACGCTTAGAAATGGAGTTTATTACTAAAATATTTTTAAACGAAGCATTGCCCACTTCTATACTAGCATTGAGTAGTGATGGTAATGGCTCATCTAAATAGAGGTCTACATAACACTCATCATTGAGTAGTACAAAGTTATATTTGAGTGCGAGCTCTACCCATCTTTTTAACTCACTCATTAACATCACTGAAGAGGTAGGATTATTAGGTGAATTTAGTATAACAAGGTTTGCTCCTTCAAGCTCACTCTCGTCTATGTTGTGTGCAAAGTCATGTTCTTTTGTAAGGTTAATGTATCTTACTTCTGAACGCGTAGATTTAGCTGCCCCCTCATATATTTGATAAAAAGGATTAGGAAAAACCATGACAGGGTTTTCAACATCATGCAGTAAAAACTGAGGAAAATTAAAAAGTACTTCGCGTGTACCAAAAGTAGGAATAATTTGGCTGTTATCCAGTGTAAGTCCAAAACGTTCTTGATTGTAAGTTAACATACCTTCACGTAAAACAGCTTCACCTGTAGTTTTAGGGTATTTGTTGAGTAGTGTAGCATGATTATTTAATGCATCCAAAATAAACTGAGGTGTGTCAAACTGGGGTTCACCAATGGTTAAAGAGAGTGGCGAATATTGTGCATTGGGTTCAATATCATTTAAAAGCAGGTTTAATTTTTCAAAAGGGTACGTTTCAAAGTTCATAAAATCCCTTATTTTTTATGAAAGTATAGCGTAGATAAGGTAAGATACATTTACATATTAAA
>JAYEFI010000003.1:0-5299 GCA_034658615.1 Campylobacterota bacterium | reverse complement strand
TTAAAGGAAATATTCATGGATACACTTTTTGTTTATGGGACACTTATGCCCAACTGTCCAAACGGTCATATTTTAGAAAACATTCAAGGTAAATTTATGCCTGCGACCATCACAGGTGAACTCATAGCTGCTGGTTGGTCTGCTTCTATGGGCTACCCTGGCATTAAGCTAGACAACAATGGAGATACTGTGCATGGTTATTTGTTCTATTCACATAACCTAGAAGACAACTGGGAATACTTAGATGCATTTGAAGGTGATGAGTTTATACGAACAGAGGTAAATGTAGAACGCTATGATGAACTAGATGTAGACACTTTTGTCTATGTGCTCAAAGGCTCTAAAGAATCGCTAGAAGATGAATAGCCTATTAAAACATCTCTTGGTCTAACAGTGCTTCTTCTACAAACTCTTTGGGTACTTTGGTTTCTATAGACCACAAACTACTTACAGGCATAGGTCTCGTAATCTTTTTAAGTGGTGTTATTTTTTTTACCAAGCTTTTCCCCTTATAACGCACAAGCCATTTGATAATATCATTTTGAAGTCCTGCCGCTCGCCAATTTCCTTTATTGGTATTGACCAAAATAGTCACAGCATAAAGGTGTCCAGACTTACTTTTCACATAGCCACCTATATTTTTAACCCGTCTTAGAGTACCTGTTTTCATCCATGCTCTGCTTTTAGCCACAGAACCTTGAAAACGTTTTTTAATGGTACCATCAACACCCGCTATGGAGAGTGTATCCATCCATTTTTTTCCATATCTTTTGTGTGCATGTTCAAGCATTTTGGAAAGTTGTCTAGCAGACATTTTAGCTGTTCTTGAAAGCCCTGAACCATTATCAATTCGTAAGACCCCTGAAGCCAATGCACCCTGCTGGTCTAAAATACGTTCAAGTGCTCTTTGCCCTTTATGTAAAGTAGCCGGAGCACCATAGGTCTTTGCACCCAAAACAAGTAGAAGTTGTCTTGCGTAAACATTGTTACTTTTTTTTGCTGTTTTAGAGATAATCTCTTCTAAGGGTTCAGAGTAATGGGTAAAGAGTGGTTTGGCATGCTTAGGCACTTTAGCTAAACGCATGGTGCCTCGCACTTTTACACCTGCTTTATTTAAACTCTCTTTAAGTGCATAGTAAAATGATTTATAAGGTTTAGTCACTACTTTACAAATATTACGCTTACCGCAGCGTTTAGAGATTGCACCCTTAAGCCAAATTTTTGTTTTGTCACCCTTACTGTCTATTTGCACAGCTGGCCATGAGTATTTACCTCGACAAGGTTTATTGACGCGTTTCAGTTTGTTAATAACCTGATAACTTCCATCGGCATTTTTTTTAGTCACAGAGTTTTTATTGGGTGTGACACAGACTGTACTAATACGCTCATTAAACATCATGGCATCTGGCATAGCGTTGTATGGACTATGGGTATTTTTGTCAAACCCTGAAGTATTTTTATTGCCCACATCAAAATAACTTCTATCTATCACAATATTACCAGTGATTTTTTTAATACCACGAGACTTTACTTGCTTGACTATGTGTTTTAAATCACCTGAAGACAAAGAAGGGTCACCCATCCCTTTTACAATAAGGTCACCATTTAAAATACCTTTTGAAAACTTCCCTTTCATATAAAACTTGGTGGGAAACCTATAGTTAAACCCTAGTTTCAATATAGATGCATAGGTAGTAAATACCTTCACCACAGAAGCAGGTGTTCTTGTTGTATTTGCATTGAGTGATGCCAATACACCACCATTGCCATTAATTTGTTTAATATAAATACTTACGTCTTTTGCAGGCACACCTGAGTTTCGTATAAGAGTATTGATACCATTAGGTAGTGCCCACACACTCACTGATAGTAGTATGTAAACAAGCATAAGTTTTTTTATATTCACGCGGTAGCTACTGTTCAATTTTGTCAATCTAAAAGTCAACTTTCTCTTTAGAACTCTCAATCATCGAAACAAAAATAGTATAGAGGTTGGCAATAACCGCACCAATCACAAGGCCAATAGCCATTGGCTCATTCTGATAAAACTGCAAAGCAAAAAAAGCAGGAATAAGATGCAGGTCCGCAACTAAAGAGCCAGCCAAAAGTTCAGCAGAGAGTATGTTTCGTACACCTATCTTCATAAGTGTAGAAATCATATTTACAGACCCTGCAATAAACAGTGCCACAATTGAATGTTCATACAAAAATGCCGCAGATGTCGTAAGTGACATCAACGTAAAAAATATATAAAAAACCTTACCCCAATTCATGTTGACCTTTCTTTATTTAAATAGAATTTATAAATCTATTTTATTTTTTCATATGCTAAGTATAGCGTAATTATAATGTTCCATTTTCATACTGTGCGCGCATTTTCTCTTTTTCTTTTTCTCTTTTAGCTTTTTTTGCTGCCTTGAGTCTATAGTCAGAGACTGAAAAACCTAACCATAATAAAATAGGAGAAGCAACAAAAATAGAAGAGTACGTACCCACAACAACACCCACAAGTAAAGTAAATGAGAACCCATTAATAATCTCTCCACCAAATAAGAACAATGTCAATACCACAAAGAATGTGGTAAGTGAAGTCAATGTGGTACGTGAAAGTGTACGTGTAACAGACTCATCAATAATATGCTCAAGCTTAGGGTCTTTTATGGTATTTACGCCTTCCCTAATACGGTCAAATACAATAATAGTATCGTTGAGTGAATACCCTAGTATGGTTAAGATCGCCGCTAAAATGTCTAAGTTTACCTCGATACTAAAAAGTACTATCATCCCCATTGCGATAACTACATCATGCACTAATGCCATAATAGAAGCCACTGCAAAACGCCATTCAAATCTAAAAGATACATAGATAAGAATACCAATAATAGCAAGTATCATTGCCATAAATCCTTGCTTGGCAAACTGTCCACCTATTTTATCACTCACTGTATCATCTCTTTGAATAATGAAATCACCCGTAGGTGCCAGCAGTGTTTTAAACTTATCACCAATACTTTGGCTTAAGTCTTTGGTTTTTACTTTTGTCCGAATAAGCAATTCATTGTCAGTTCCAAAATAGGTTACCGATGCACCTTTGTACTCTTTTTCTGCTTCAATAAGTTTTCTTACTTCATCAATAGGTGCTTTTTTATCGTACTTTATTTGTACAAGTGTACCCCCTGCAAAGTCTATACCAAGGTTAAAGCCTTTAGTGAAAATAAGTCCTATTGAAATAAGTAATAGCACAACAGAGACTATACTAAATCGTTTTGCTTTACTCATAAGAGAGAGTGGTTTTTTATACTTAAATACTTCCATTATTTACTCTCCTCTTTATTGATTCCAAACCAAAATTTGAGTTTATCTTTTTTCATTTTAGGTAGTATCATTTGGTAAATACCATGTGTACCTACAATAGCTGTGAGCATAGAGGCTAAAATACCTATACTCATAGTAAGAGCAAACCCTTTCAATGGACCTGTACCATATACATACAATACCACTGCTGCAATAAGCGTAGTGACGTTTGCATCCCAAATAGCAGTAAAAGCATTGTTATACCCATTTTCTATAGATTTTCCTATAGACTTACCTGCATGCAATAACTCCCGTATACGTTCATTTATAATAACATTGGCATCAACAGCCATCCCCACTGTAAGTACAATACCTGCCATACCAGGAAGTGTAAGTGTTGCACCAAAAAGTGACATCACGGCTAGTATAAGGAAAAGATTTCCAATGAGTGCCACATTTGCAATAGCTCCTGCCATGCCGTAATAGAGAAACATAAAGATAACCACAACAATAAACCCAGCAGCCAAAGCCATAGAAGAAGAGATAATATTGTCTGCCCCTAAACTAGGACCTACTTTACGTTTTTCGTCAACAAACACAGGTGCAAGCAAAGAACCTGAACGCAGTGCAATAGCTAAATCATGTGCTTCAGCAAGTTTAAAGTTACCTGAGACTTGTACTCGTCCACCACCAATACGCTCATTGATACTCGGTGCAGAAATAACTTTATTGTCTAAAACAATCGCCATACGTGCACGTGTCGGGTAAGCAATTTCAGTAAAATCACCAAATATCTTTGCACCTTGTCCGTTGAGTGAAAAATTAATGACGGGCTGATTGTTCTCATCAAACCCTACTTTTGCATCGGTTAACATAGACCCATCAAGCACTTGAATTTTACGTAACAGATATTTCTGTTCTGTTTCTATATCTGGAAGAATAATATCGCCAAATGAAGATGCTTCTGCAGCTGACATACTCATCACTCTTGCTGACCTGCCTTCATCTACTGCCATAAGTTGCAAATGTGCGGCACGTTCTATAAGTTTACGTATACGTTGTTCATCTGCTTGTGTTTTAATACCTGGTATCTCTACTAAAATATTGTCCTCACCTTGCTTAGCAACGGTAGGTTCCGCAAGTCCAAACTCGTTGAGTCGTGAACGTATAGTATCTACAGCTTGAGAAATAGCATTTTCTTTTGTACGTTCTACCTCCTCTTGGGACATTTGTAATGTATAGTTTAACCCTTCTTCTAAAAGAGTCATCCCCTCAAAGGTCTCTGCGAGTAGTGCTTTTGCTTTTACGGCATCATCTTTATCTAAAAGTTCAAAAGTAATGGTTTCATCTTCTAAACGTAACGCATCAAAGATAATCTCTTCATCATCAAAAACGTATTTGACTGTTGCTGCTATCGACTTCATGCGTGATTCTATTGCAACATCACTTTTCACACCAAGAAGTAAATGGAGTCCACCTTGAAGATCTAGACCAAGGTTAATTTTTTTTCCCTGATCACTTTGCATTAAAGATGGTATAGAAAATACTATTCCAAAAATGAGTGCAAAAGCAAACAGCACTACTCTATAATTAAGCATCTACTGTTTCTACTTCAATTTTTCTAGAGATAAATGCATATTCTAGCTTCACAATAGTGTCATCATTTAGCTTGATTTTGATAAAATCTTCTTCAGTTTTAACAATCTCAGCAATGAGCCCACCTGTAGTGACTATTTTGTCACCTTTTTTTAATGCTTCTAGCATTGCCTTGTGTGCTTTTTGATGTTTTTGTTGTGGTCTGATAATCAAAAAATAAAATATCGCAAATAAAATGATAAGTGGTAAAAATGAACCAATCATACTACCTTGTTGTTCCATAGGAATCCTTCATGAATAAAATTAGACATTATTTTAGCAAAGTTACATTAATAGAAGGCTTTTTCATCGCCTTACTAGGTTCAGGATTTATTTACTTAAATCACTGGGGCATCTCTTACCCATTTAT
>JAYEFI010000002.1:0-6263 GCA_034658615.1 Campylobacterota bacterium | reverse complement strand
CTTACATTTGCAAAGCCCATTGTGAGCATTACCTATTATTAGAGGTCCCCATAAGGCTAACCGATGGCAAAACACCCAACCCTGCTACAGCATTTTCGTTCGTTCGCGTATCAAAACACTATAAGCAATTTCGATACAGCGTTAGAGTATTTTACTGTGTTTGGTGGTACGGGATGGGATATTGATACATCTAAAAGTGTGGCAACACTCATTGAAGAGAAAGTGCTTAAAAACTATGAACCTTTGCATGAAAGTATGACACGGTACACACACAATAATGGACTGTATCATATGATGTTGACTATTATTGCTTTGGGTGTAAACCATGAAAATGATGTCTTTAAAAAAGCTAAAGTAGGTAAAGATAAAGGTGAAGATGCTGTAGATTACTTGGTGGGTAAAAGTTTAATAAAATTTGATTTATCAGTGGAAAAACCTTTAGATGCCTATGGTGGTAAATCAGATAGAATCTTATTTGATTTACCTTTTATGCGTTTTTGGTTTGCTATGATCTCACCCAACTACCAAAGTATTTTGGAAGGTGACTATGATGAATTTGCACAAAAATGGCATAAAATAAGAGATAATTTTCCCATATTGCTTTCTAACCTTTTGCTCTTGGAGGTGGTCAAGCAAACATTGAATGAAAAGTATGAAAATGACCCCATAGTAAAAATAGGTAGCTACTATGACAAAAAGGTGGAGATAGACATTCTTGCCATAAGAAAATCAGGTAAGATGATAGCTGTTGCTTGCAAATACTCTAAAGAACCAGCAAAGAGTAACATGATACATACGCTTATAGAAAAGTGCAGTAAGGCAGAGTTAGACATCTCTGAGTATGTACTTTTTTCTAAAAATGGATTTACCCCAGAAGTAGAAGCATTGAAAGAGAAAGAAGTTGTACTTTTGTCTAAGACAGCACTCTATGCTTTGCTTGATGACTTAAGTGAAAATGACTTGTTGGTGTACAAAAATAAAAAATATTAAGACAGCAAAGGCTAGCAGATGAAAACAGAACTTTATAACACTATTAACGACGAGAGCATAGAAAAACTTGTAAGAACATTTTACCCAACAGTACTCAAAGATGCCCTGGTGGGTCCATTTTTTATTGAGAAGTTGGGTGATGACATAAAAAGTGATGTTTGGGAAGAACATCTTGTGCTTATAAGCCAGTTTTGGGCTTTTGTAGCTTTGGGCGATGAGACCTATGCGGGACGACCTATGGCACCACATTTTGAGATGGAAGGCATAAGCAGAAAGGCATTTGAGCAATGGCTAAAACTCTTTTCTGAAGCTATAGATGAAGTGTATATCCCTGAAAGAGGTGAGTACTTTAAGACTAGAAGTGCAGATATAGCTGAAAACTTCATGCGTAACCTAAGACTTTAGAAGTCCCCTTTAGTATTAGAATTACGATGAGCAGCTTACATGTGATATGCCAGCAATGTCAAAAAACTCATTGGGCTTTAGCCTATAGTATTTCTCTTCTATCTCTTTAGACTGTTCATCGTAGGGGTTTGTCATGACTTCTTGTAACTCGTTTATGAGAGTATAGTCTCCCTTACTCGCTTGTTTATATGCAGGTACGAGGTGCCATTCACGTAGGGTATATTTTGGATTTACGCATTTCATTTTTTTAGAGAGATTTTCGCGTGATGCTGGTGTTTTGGCATGAATGAGTGATTGCCATTTATCTAGCCACAAAGACCATTTTTGCATGGTTTTTTCATTGTAAAATGTGTCATCGTAAAAGCTTTCTATGAGTGGAGCAATCTCTTCAGGTAAGTTAGAGAGTTCACGAAAGAAGATAGTGTAGTCTATGGGCGTTTCTATCATGAGCATGACAAGTTCATTGTAGAGTGGGGCATCAAAGGTGTTGAGTCCAAGTTTAGTTGCCCACATTTGGTTTATGTCTGTTTGTATGACTTTTGTAAAACCATTTCGTATCTCTTCAAGTCTACGCAATGCGTCTTTGTTGCTTTTTAGTAAGGGTGACAATGCCAGACAAAATACCCCAAAATTACGTTCGGCTGCTTGTGGTTGGTTGAGAAATGAGAAATGCACACCACCACCTGTCCATGGCTGATACTTTGGGTCAAACATATCTATGAATCCAAAAGGTCCATAGTCAAGTGTAAAACCTCCAGCAGGGCAGTTGTCACTGTTGAAGTTTCCTTGACAATAACCCACGCGTATCCAGTTTGCTACAAGTGATGTAAGGCGAGACTGAAATGCTTTGGCAAGGTTGAGTACTTTCTCTTGGAGAGGTAGGGTAGGGTCAATGACATCATTGTATTCACGGTCAATCAAGTGTAAGACTATTTTTTCAAGTTCTTCCATGGCTTTTGGGTGCTCATTTTTACGGGCACGACGACCAAAAAGTTCTACTTGACCCACTCTTATAAATGAAGGTGCCACACGTGTGGTAATAGCCACGGCTTCATCTATCATAACTTCTGGGTCTTTAGAATAAGAGCCTTGGTTGAACCATGGACGTTTGACTGTTTCTGTTTTTGAAGCATATAAGGACAAAGAGCGTGATGTGGGTATGTCAAGTGCATGCATATGCTCTTGTGCTAAAAACTCTCTTACGCTTGAACGTAAAACTGCACGACCATCTGCTCCACGGCAGTAAGGTGTTCGCCCACCACCTTTGAGTTGCATCTCCCATCGTTTGCCATGTATGATACCTTCAAATATTGACATGGCACGTCCATCACCATAGCCGTTACCTGTGTTAAAAGGACACTGTTCGTAGTACTCACTACCATAGATGGAGAGTGCATAGCCAGTTGCCCAACCAACTTTACGCATTGGCTCTGGTAGATGTGAAGTATCTCCAGAGAACATACATATGAAACCAGGTAATTTGGCTAGGCTATCGGCGAAGCCTAGTTCTTTAAAGAAGGTTTTACTATGTGCAATGTACTGTGGGTTTTCAATAGGTGTAGGGTTTACCGGAACGTAGTGCCCTGAAAAGACTTGTCTTGGTGCATGGTCAACACCATCTTTAGTGGTGTCAGGGTCACTGTTAAGTGTATTTATAAATGAGTAGTCTGCTAATGGTGCTAGCTCCTCAAGTGTTTCAATGCCAAGTGTTTTAATGCTATTAGAGCTTTGCTTTACAGATTTCATGATTCTTCCTAGTTTTTTTCATAATACATAAATTTATTAAATAAAATAGTATACAATGCGACTTTAAAAACTAGAAGGATATTTATATGTATCAAAACATTAAAACACTCATAGAAAGTACGTACTTTCAAAATTTTATTATTGGGTTGATTATACTTAATGGTATCACTATGGGGTTAGAGACATCAAAAAGTATTAGTCAAACATATGGCAGCTTGATAGAACTATTTGATGTCTTTGTTATCACCGTTTTTACCATAGAGATACTTTTGAGAATATTTGTCCATAGGGTTTCGTTTTTTAAAGACAGTTGGAGTATATTTGACTTTATTATTGTTGCCATATCTTTAGTGCCTTCAGGAGCAGGGTTTGAGATATTGAGGATTTTAAGAGTATTGAGACTTTTTAGGCTCATTACAGTTGTACCGCAAATGCGTAAGATAGTCTCAGCCTTACTTGGTGTCATACCAGGAATGTTGTCTATAGCTGCTTTGATGGCACTAATCTTTTACGTATTTTCTATTATGGCAGTGAACCTTTATGGAGAAGACTTTCCTCAGTGGTTTGGTACTTTAGGTGAGTCTTTCTATACTTTGTTTCAGGTTATGACGCTGGAGTCATGGTCAATGGGGATTGTGCGTCCTATTATGGAAATATATCCTAATGCTTGGGCATTTTTTATACCTTTTGTCTTCATTGCTACCTTTGTGATGATCAATCTTATTGTTGCTATAGTTGTAGATGCTATGGCAGCGATAAACAATGAAGAGGAAGATCATATTATGGAGCAAGCAGAGGTTAACGAAGCTAAACTAGAAAATGAAATAGCATCTTTAAGAAGTGATGTAAAAGAGTTGAAAGCATTACTCATTACTCAACTTAGTCAGCATAAGGAATAAGCATGAACAAACAAGATTTTAATGAAGGTTTACTTGGCTTTTTAGATGCATCACCTACACCCTTTCATGCCACACAAAACATGTCTATGATGCTTGAAAATGCTGGGTTTGTTCGACTTTTGGAAACGCAAAAATGGGAGCTAGAAGAGGGTGCTAAATACTATGTGACACGTAATGACTCTTCACTCATAGCCTTTACGTACCCGAAAGCCTCAGACTACACCATGGTAGGGTGTCATACTGACTCACCTAACTTAAAACTAAAGCCAAACCCTGTCATAAAAGAGCATGGCGTGGTGAAGTTTGGGGTAGAACCTTATGGTGGGTTGCTGCTGAACCCTTGGTTTGACAGAGACTTGTCGCTTGCTGGCAAGGTCTCATACCTCAATGCACAAGACGAGATAAAAGAAACGCTTATAGATGTACGTAAGTCTATAGCCATCATCCCTTCACTGGCTATTCACCTAGACAAAAAGGCAAATGAAGAGAGAACAGTTAACAAACAGACAGACATCTCACCCATACTTTCTACCAATGATGACTTTGACTTTGAAGACTTTATACGCTGGCAGTTAGAAAAAAATGAGATACGAGATGTGAAAGAACTTTATGCATATGAACTAAGCTTGTATGCTACACAAAAAGCTTCTTTTGTGGGTTTAAGAGACGACTTTGTAGCCTCGGCTAGGTTAGATAATCTTTTGTCTTGCTATGTGGGGCTTTTGTCCATGTGCTCTGTAGATGCTGAGTCACCTATGCTCTTAGTAGCTAGTGACCATGAAGAGGTAGGCAGTGCTTCTAGTGCAGGTGCTGCGGGTAGTTTCTTGGAAAACACACTCAAACGTATGTACCCTGACTATGATGCATACATGAAGATGATACGCACGTCCATCATGATAAGTGCAGACAATGCACATGCCATACACCCAAACTACCCAGACAAACATGACAAAAACCATAGCCCATACATCAACAAAGGTGTTGTGATAAAAGTAAACTCAAATCAAAGATACGCTTCAAACACAAGCACCATTTCACGTTTTATGAATGTGGCAAAAAGTGTAGGTGAGCCTTACCAACAGTTTGTCACACGTTCAGATATGGGCTGTGGCTCTACCATAGGACCCATCACCGCTACAAGACTCGGCATAGAAACACTAGATGTGGGACTACCAACGTATGCAATGCACTCCATACGTGAGTTGGCAGGGGCAGATGATGCGTATAGTTTGTATAAAATTTTTCTTGGCTGGAAATAGGCTATAATGACGTATTAATTATAGGGGTGCTTTTGATAAAGTGCCCATAAGGCTTAACCTATGTCAAATCAGAATTCTAACTATCCCTCACTTTTAGCACAATTTCGTTCATTTTGTTACCAAAACAGAGTTACAGACTTTGAAAAGGCTGTAGAGTACTTCGCAGTGTTTGGAGGTATGGGGTGGGATGTTGACATGTCTGTACCTCTTAGCAAGCATATAGAAAAAAAAGTACTAAAAAACTACCGTTACATACATGGTGACCTTACCAAAACAACACACTCCAAACCTACGTACCATGCGATGCTCACAGCTATAGCTACAGGCGATAGACGTGAACACTCTGCATTCAAAAAAGTTCAAATAGGTAGAGAGGATGGCGAAGAGATTATTGATTTTCTCATAAAAGATGGATTTCTTGTTTTTGATAAGTCTGTAGAAAAACCTGTAGATGAAAAAGATGCTATTTCAGATAAACTGCTTTTCATAACACCTTTTATGCGTTTCTGGTTTGCTATGATTTCGCCAACATATAAGAGTATTAAAGAGGGTGACTATAGCGAATTTAATAAACGCTGGGAAGGGATGAAACACGAGTTTTCTGCACTTATTTACAAACAATTGGTATTAGAACTAGTGAAGTTAAGTTTTGAAGAGGAGTTTGAAGGTGACCCTATAGTAAGTATAGGAGCCTACTACGATAGAAATGTAGAGATAGACATACTAGCAAAACGTAAGTCTGGCACTATGCTTACAGGCACATGTAAACTTGGCAAGCAAAAATCTAAAAAGTCCGAACTGACTAAGCTTAAAGAGATGACGGCAAAAGCAGAACTAGATGTAGAACAGTTTGTGATTTTTTCTAAAAATAAATTTTCTGCAGAGTTGAAAAATGAAAAGGGTAAAAACTTAAGATTATTTTCATTGAGAAATCTTTCTAGACTCATGGATAACCTGAGTGAAG
>JAYEFI010000001.1:0-6348 GCA_034658615.1 Campylobacterota bacterium | reverse complement strand
AACTTTGATGCCATAATCTTCTTTATCTTTTATGGTGTTATCCATTATTGTATCCTTCATTGGTGACGTAATTAAGACTACAATATCAAGCTAACCTAAAAATAGGCTAAAATTTGTCCGATTTAATGTGACCTTGTCCTTATTTTAAAATCTTACTGCTAAAATAAATTTTATAAAATAAAACATAGATTAAAAAAGGTTACACATGGCAACAGGACTCTTAGCACTTTTAGACGATATTTCGGTACTTATGGACGATGTGGCGACTATGTCGAAAGTTGCTACACAAAAAACAGCAGGTATTTTAGGTGATGACCTTGCAGTTAACGCAGAAAAAGCCTCAGGTTTTGCCTCATCTCGTGAACTTCCAGTGCTTTGGCAGATTACCAAAGGCTCATTTAAGAACAAACTTATCATTTTACCTATGGCATTTTTACTCTCTGCTTTTGCCCCATGGATTATTGTACCCATACTTATGTTGGGTGGTATATATCTAGCCTATGAAGGTATGGAAAAAATCTATGAGTACTTTTTCCACCGTCATGAGAAAAAACATCTAGAGAGTCTTGAACAAAAAAGTAAAGAAGAGATACTAGCAGAAGAAGAAGGGAAGATAAAGTCTGCAATACTTACGGATTTTATACTTTCTATAGAGATTATCATCTTAGCACTTAGTACGGTTAAAACAGAACCAATGGCAGTACAAATAGGAGCAGTGACATTTGTGGCAATTGTGGCTACTGTCGGTGTTTATGGCATTGTTGCACTACTTGTACGCATGGATGACTTTGGATACAAGCTCATCGCTATGAATGGAGGAGAGAGTAAGCTTGGTTCATTTTTCGTCTTAGCACTTCCAAAGGTCATCAAGACACTTACAGTTGTAGGGACTATTGCTATGCTTTTGGTTGCTGGAGGTATTTTTATACACAACTCTGAGTTTGTACATCACTTTGTAGAGGGGATACCATTTATATTTGGAGACCTTTTAGTTGGTGCTATTATTGGTGCTATTGTTTTGCCTGTTATGATGGCTATCAATAAACTTAGAGCATAACATAGAGTAAATGCTATGGAACACATACTTATAGTTTTTATTATCACTATTGCCATAGCTACAATACTCAATGTATTTTTAAAAAAACTAGATATTCCTACTGTAATAGGGTACATCCTTTCAGGGTTAGCAATCTCCACTATGTTCCATTTTGCACAAGACTCTAAGGAGATGCTTTCTCACTTGGCTGAGTTTGGTATTGTCTTTCTTATGTTTACCATTGGATTAGAGTTTTCTACGACACATCTTAAAAGCATGAAAAAAGAGGTATTTGTCTATGGTGGGCTTGAAGTTATACTCTCTGGACTTCTCTTTACAGCACTCTCCTCATGGCTTTTAGAGTTGGAAATAAAAACAGCTATTATTGTTGGATTTGCTCTTTCTTTGTCTTCCACTGCAATAGTGCTTAAGATATTGAATGAAAATAAAGAGATACGTTCTAATTATGGGCGTGTTGCTTTGGGTATTTTGTTGTTTCAAGATTTGGCAGTGATTCCTATTTTACTTATGATTTCATTTTTCACTTCAGAAACAGAATCCTTATCATTTTTACTTTTAGAGACATTTGTTTCTGCTTTGGTTGTGTTTTTCATTATCTTTGTAGGAGGAAAATATTTCATAGAACGTTTTTTTGACTGGATTACCTCTACAGACTCAGAAGAGATATTTTTAGTTGCAGTCATACTGGGAGTTGTGAGTGCATCTGTACTGGCTGAGTACTTTGGGTTTTCTTACTCTTTAGGGGCATTTTTAGTAGGTATGGCTTTATCTGAAACGAAATACCGTTACCGTATAGAAGCAGACTTGGTTCCCTTTAGAGACATTTTACTGGGTGTCTTTTTTGTAACTATTGGGATGCAGATTAATCTAGAATCATTCATCACCTATGGCGATATAATACTCATGCTTTTAGTGGGAGTTTTGTTTTTAAAAGGTTTACTTATTTTTCTCATGCTGCAGTTTTTTCTACCTAAACGTACAGCACTTAAAAGTGCTTTGGCACTTTTTCAAGTAGGTGAGTTTGCCTTAGCAGTGTTTGCCTTAGCCTATTCACAGGCACTCATAGATGAGAGACTAAATCAGATTATGATTATCACCATAGTGCTATCTATGATAATCACACCCTTTATATTGCGTAATATTTCTATGTTAGCGAGCTTGTTTTTTAAAGAACCTGTGGAGTTACGTGAACGTGCTTTAACAGGAGAACGTTACTCAAATCATATACTTATATGTGGGTATGGACCAGTAGGAAAGAAACTTGCTGAAAAATTTAAAGAACAACAACTACTCTATGTGATTTTAGAACATAATGTGAAGGTAGTAGATAAAGCTATTGCCGAAGGAGAAGAGGCTATATTTTTAGCCAATGCAGCACAAAAAATGGTACTAGAACACTTTAATGTTGATGAATCTATTGCTATTATTGTTACCATAGAAAACACTATACAAATGCAACTTATATGTGAAAATATTGTCACTTTTGACAGACAAGTAAACAGCATTGTTAAAGTTGTAAACAGTAGCGAAAAAGAGATTATAGAAAACCTTGGTATCAACCATGTACTTAATGGAAAAGAGCTGATTGCAGACAGACTTTTACAAGAAGCGTTGGAGTGTCGCTTAGATAATAAGGGGATCTCCAATAAAAGGTAATCAGAGTGTTTAGTGGCTATAGTACACACCGCTACACACTATATTACTATAATCTTAACAATAAATAGCCGAAGGATACATGATGAAAAAAATTATTTTATTTGTAGGACTAAGTATAGCTTTTGGTACAGTACTGATGGCAAAAACGCAAATCATAGTCTTTGGGGCAGGGTGCTTTTGGGGTGTAGAGAAGTATTTTGAAAACCTTGATGGTGTGAAACGTGCCACCTCTGGGTATGCAGGAGGTAGCTATGATAAACCTACCTATGAGATGGTGTTAAAGTATAGAAATACGACAAAAGGCATAGTGAACCATACCGAGGTGGTAAAGGTAGTCTATGATGATGCAAAAATTTCTACAGAAAAACTCATCAAATCATTTTGGGAACTGCATAACCCTACCCAAGGAGATAGACAAGGCAATGACATAGGTAACAACTATAGAAGTGCTTTGTACTACAAGACAGATAGCCAAAGACAAATTGCATTAGCGACACAAAAAATGTATCAACCTCTTTTGACTAAAGCAGGGTATGGTACTATCACCACTGAGATACAAGCGCTTAAAAGGTTTTATGCAGCTGAGGTGTATCATCAAAACTACTTAGAAAAGAACCCGTTAGGGTATTGTCCAAACCATGCGACTGGTGTTACGTTTCCTACAGATACAAAAGGAAAGGTAGATGTAACATACATTACACCTTTAGGGGGCAAAGAGATACTTGTGATTGATGCACCTCATTGTAGGTTTTGTGAGAAGTTTAAGACAGAAGTAACGGATCATTATAATGGTAGTATTCCACTAAGAACGACCCCTCAAGATGTGCTTAAAGATTTCAATCTTACCAGTAAGATACAAGGTACTCCTACTATTATCTTTATAGAAGATGCTAAAGAGGTCTATGCACACACAGGATACATGGATGAAAAAGCATTCTATAAAGCAGTAGGAGCATTTAAACTGGGTGAAGAGAGTGAGGGGTATGATGTAGCGTTTAAACAAGCAACAGATGGAAGGTTTTGTAAACAATATGATGCGTTTAAAAATACTGGCGATGGTGTTTTTATAGATAAAATTTCAGGTGACATACTTTTTGACACCAAAGAGAGGTTCAATTCTGGTACTGGGTGGTTGAGCTTTTTTAAAGCAGTTGAAGGTTCGACTGTAGAAAAAGAAGACACTAAATATGGCATGAGACGTGTGGAAGTCGTTGCTAAAAAATCTGGAGCACACTTAGGGCATGTCTTTAATGATGGACCTGATGGCAAACAACGTTTTTGTATTAATGCTACGGTACTAGAGTTTGTACCTAGAGAAAATGTAAAGAAATAGAGAGGAATAGAGAATGAGTACATTAAAAAAAGCCTATATAGCAGGTGGATGTTTTTGGGGTATGGAAGAGTTGTTTAGGCACCGTAATGGTGTGGTAGACACTGAAGTAGGGTACCAAGGTGGCGAAAATGAAAATCCAAGCTATAGAGACCACCCTGGTCATGCAGAGAGCATAGAGATAATCTATGACACAGAGAGAACATCTTTTAAAGAAATTTTAGATTACTTTTTTAGGGTGCATAACCCCACTACAGTAGACCAACAAGGAAATGACAGAGGGTCTAGTTACCGTTCAGCTATTTTTATACAAAATGAAGAAGAGAGAACAGTAGCAAAAGAGATGATTGACATTGTAAATGCTTCTAACAAATGGGGTGCTCCTATAGTCACAACACTTGAAGAGTTTGCAACATTTTGGTCTGCTGAAGCATACCATCAAGACTATTTACAAAGAACACCCCATGGATACACATGCCATGCAGAAAGATTTGGCTCGTTTATTTAAATTATTCTAACAATTAAAAAGGAAAATACATGGCATACAATAAACTCAACGAAGAAGAAACAAGAGTCATAGTAAACAAAGGAACAGAACGTTCTTTTACCGGAAAATTTTGGGACCATAAAGAAGATGGTATGTATATCTGCCGTCAATGTAATGCAGCTCTTTTTCCCTCAGAGACAAAGTTTGACTCAGGGACAGGTTGGCCTAGTTTTGATGATGCTGTAGACGGTGCAGTAAAAGAAATACCCGATGCAGATGGTAGAAGAGTAGAAATAGTCTGTGCAAATTGTGATGGTCACCTAGGACATGTCTTCAAAGGCGAGAGAATGACAGATAAAAGTACACGCCATTGTGTGAACTCTATCTCATTAGATTTTGAAGCAAAGTAACAAACCGTTTAATACGTATTTTTATATCATTAGGCTAAAATTATATCATTAAAACAGATGGGTATTTATGAACTGTAAACATTTTGGAACTTGTGGATCTTGTGGGTTGTATGCGTTAAGTTATGATGAACAACTTCAGCAAAAAGAAAAGACGGTGTCGGGTCTTTTGGCACCTTTTTATACCGAAAATTTAGAGGTATTTGACTCGCCCTCTTCACACTATCGTGCAAGAAGTGAGTTCCGCATATGGCATGATGGTGACAGGTGTGACTATGCTATGGGAAATGCCACAAAAGATGGTGCTATAAACATAGATGAGTGCCCTAAAGTTATAAAGCCTATAGAAAAACGTATGTGGAAGCTACTAGAAATAGTTAATGCCTCAACAGAAGTACTAAAAAGAAAACTTTTTGCTGTAGAGTTTTTGGCTACCACCACAGATGAGTGTCTTATAACGATGCTGTATCATAGAAAACTCGATAATAAATGGAGTGAAGAAGCCAAAGAAATAGAAACACTGTTAGACTGTAAAGTCATGGGTAGAAGCCGTAAGCAAAAGGTGATACTCACAGATGAGTTTGTTACTGAAAAACTAGATATTGATGGCAAGACTTTTAGTTATGTAGAGTATGAAAGTGGCTTCACGCAACCCAATCCTGTGGTCAATGTAAAGATGATAGAGTGGGCTATAAAGCAAGCTAAAACCGTTGGTAGGGGGGATTTTTTAGAAGCCTATTGTGGTTTGGGTAACTTTACTTTACCTCTTTCTTGTTATTTTGATAAAGTACTCGCCACAGAGATAAGTAAAAACTCCATCAATGCTGCACTGAAAAATTGTGAACTGAATGATATTGGCAATATTACGTTTGCTAGACTCTCTGCAGAAGAGATGACAGAAGCGTTGCAAGGTGAAAGAGTATTTAATAGACTACGCCATATAGACTTAGAGAGTTACAATTTTTCTACGGTATTAGTAGACCCGCCACGTGCAGGGCTAGATGATGCAAGTAGAGAACTCGTTATGACTATTGATAACATTATTTACATCTCATGTAATCCAGAAACTTTGGCTAGAGATTTAGAAACATTAACACAGACACATAAGGTAGTCGAAGCTGCAATGTACGACCAGTTCCCACACACTTCTCATGTGGAAAGTGGTGTCTTTTTGGTGAAAAAATAGATTTTTAGTTAAACAACGCCTTATGCTCAACCATAGCACAGTAGTTTTGCACAACATTAATACCCGCATCTTTGACACGTTCGGCTGCATCATTGTTGATGAGTTCTAGTTGTGTCCAGTAGGTTTTTACATCTCCTCTAGCTATAACTGCGTCAGCGATAGCACCCAGTGCAGCTGGTTTTCTAAAGACTACTACCATGTCTACTGGTACGTCTATCTCTGCAA